>NZ_VFTL01000034.1:0-77937 GCF_006439385.1 Mesorhizobium sp. B3-1-7 | reverse complement strand
AGCGATTGGCGAAAGCCGTCGTGACGTCCGATCTCCCCCCTAGTGGGGGAGATGTCCGGCAGGACAGAGGGGGGCGCGAAGGTATGCCGTCGTCGCCCGAGACACACCCTGGCTGCGGAGGCTCCATGTTCGGTAAGATCCTGATCGCCAATCGCGGCGAGATCGCCTGCCGCGTCATCCGCACCGCCCGCAAGCTCGGCGTGCGCACCGTTGCCGTCTATTCCGATGCGGACGCCAAGGCCCTGCATGTCGAGATGGCCGACGAGGCGGTGCATATCGGCCCCTCGCCCGTCGGCGAGAGCTATCTGCGCGGCGACAGGATCGTGGCGGGGGCGCTTGCCACCGGCGCCGAGGCCATTCATCCCGGCTACGGCTTCCTGTCGGAAAACCCCGACTTCGTCGACCGGGTGGCGGCGGCAGGCCTCGTCTTCATCGGCCCCTCCGCCGCCTCGATCCGCGCCATGGGATTGAAGGACGCCGCCAAGCGGCTGATGGAGACGGCCGGCGTGCCGGTAGTGCCTGGCTATCACGGCGAGGCGCAGGAAATCGTGCTGCTCGCGTCCAAAGCGCGCGAGATCGGCTATCCGGTGCTGATCAAGGCGCGGGCCGGCGGCGGCGGCAAGGGCATGCGGCGCGTCAACCACCCCGACGATTTCTCGGAGGCGCTTTCCGGCGCGCGGCGCGAAGCGAAAGCGGCGTTCGGCGACGATCGCGTGCTGGTGGAAAAATATGTCGACAAGCCGCGCCACATCGAAGTGCAGGTGTTCGGCGACAATTTCGGCAATGCCGTGCATCTCTATGAACGCGACTGCTCGGCACAGCGCCGCCACCAGAAGGTGATCGAGGAGGCGCCCGCTCCTGGCATGACGCCGGCGCTGCGCAAGGCGATGACGGAGGCGGCCGTGAAGGCCGCCAAGGCGATCAATTATTCGGGCGCAGGCACGATCGAGTTCATCGTCGACGCCTCTCAGGGGCTCAAGGTCGACCGCTTCTGGTTCATGGAGATGAACACGCGGCTGCAGGTCGAGCACCCCGTCACCGAGATGGTCACCGGCGTCGATCTGGTCGAATGGCAGCTTCGCGTCGCGTCCGGCGAAAAACTGCCGAAAACGCAGGGCGAGATCGCGCTTGCCGGCCACGCTTTCGAGGCGCGCCTCTATGCCGAGGACGCCGCGAAAGGGTTTTTGCCGGCGACCGGCACGCTGCATCATCTCAAGTTCCCCGACGCTGCCCCGGAAGGCGCCGCGATGCGCATCGAGACCGGCGTGCGCGCCGGCGATGCGATCTCGCCCTTCTACGACCCGATGATCGCCAAGCTGGTTGCGCACGGCGAGGACCGGGCCACGGCGCTCGGCGTGCTGCGCGATGCCCTCGCCCGGACCGAAGTCGCCGGCTCGACCGTCAACACCGCCTTCCTGGCGGCGCTCGCGGCCGACGCCGATTTCGCGGCCGGCGACGTCGATACCGGGCTGATCGGCCGGCATCAGGAGGCGCTCACCACCATTCCCGGGCCGGGCGACGAGACGATCGCCGCGGCGGCGCTGGCCGCGATGGATGCCGGCACGCCGGGTCCCGCCGCCGATCCCTGGTCCACGCTTTCCGGCTATGCGCATTTCCACACGCTGTCGCGCCGCATTCGCCTGCGCCATGGCGAGGAGAACATCCTGGCCAGGGTTTCGGCACGGCCGGACGGCCGCTTCCAGGTGGCGCTGGAGGCACCGCATGATGCGGTGAACACGCACGATTTGCGGACCATGCCGCATGCCGCCCGCTGGCCCGGCCACGTCACCGTCTTCGAGGGCGCGGTCGGCTATACGTTCACGGTTCCCGATCCGCTTGCCAAGGCCGACGAGGCGGGTGCCGCCACAGCCAACCTGCGCGCGCCGATGCCGGGTCTGGTCAAGCTGGTGCGCGCCGCGGCGGGCGATGCCGTGATCAAGGGCCAGCCGCTCTTGATCCTCGAAGCCATGAAGATGGAGCATATGATCGCCGCCCCGCATGACGGCGTGATCGCCGAGATCGCGGCCGAGGGCGCACAGGTCAGCGACGGCACGGTGCTGGTCCGGTTCGCGGAGGACGGCCAGGGCTGAAGTGCTGAAGTGCTGAATGGTTAAATAGCTATGTCGGCGGGACAGCCCCGGCCTCGCCTGTACGTCAATGCCACGGCACAAACGAAATTGGCCGGGACGAGCCCGGCCATTTCCTCGATTGCGGAACCAAATTACGGCTGGATCGGCGCGTATTTGCCGTCGTGCCACTGGTTGATGTCGTAGCTGGCGTTCTTCAGGTCGCCCTTCTCGTCGAAGACGACGTCGCCGACGACAGTGCTGATCGGCTTGCCGTCCTTGAGCGCCTCGGCGACCTTGGCCGGATCGTCGGTGCCGGCGCGCTTGACGCCTTCAGCCACGGCCTGGATCACGGCGTAGGAGAACAGCGTGAAGCCTTCAGGCGTGAAGCCGCCGGCCTTGATCTTGGCGACGGCGTCCTTGGCTTCGGGCTTCGACTGCGGGTCCGACGGGAAGACGAACATGGTGCCTTCACCGGCCGGGCCGGCGACCTGCCAGAATTCCGGCGAAGCGATCGAGTCCGGCATGATCAGCTGGAACTTGACGTTCTGCTCGGCCGCCTGACGCAGGATCAAGCCCGCCTCCGGGTGATAGCCGCCGAAGTAGACAACGTCGGCCTTGAGTTCCTTCAGCTTGGTGACGAGGGCCGAATAGTCCTTCTCGCCGGCATTGATGCCTTCATAGTCGACTTCCTTGAGGCCGCCGGCATTCATCGTCGCCTTCACGGCATCGGCAACACCCTGGCCGTAGGCGCTCTTGTCGTGCAGGACGACAACGTTCTTGCCGGCGTATTTCTTGGCGATCCAAGGGCCGATGAAGGCGCCCTGCGCGTCGTCACGTGTGTAGAGGCGCATGATGGTCGGCCAGCCGGCCTTGGCCGCGGCATCGGTCAGCACCGGGTTGGACGAAGCGGGGCTCATCATCAGCGTGCCGGCTTCGGCATAGACGGCCGAGGCCGGAATGCTCGAGCCCGAGCAAGCATGACCGTCGACGAACTTGACGCCGTTGGCGACGATGCGGTTGGCGACCGAGACCGCCTGCTTCGGATCGCACTGGTCGTCCTCGATGTCGAGCTTGATCTGGGAGCCGTTGACGCCGCCAGCGGCATTGATCGCGTCGGCGGCAGCCTGCGCGCCCTGCTTGAACTGGTCACCGATGGTGGCGAGTTGGCCGGTCATCGGGCCGACCACCGAAATGGTGATGTCGTCGGCGAAGGCAACCGAGGCGCTCATCATCAGGCCAAATGCGGCCGCGCTCAAAATACCCAATTTTTTCATGACTATAAGAACTCCTCCACTTGCGCGCGCCGCTCCGGCCGCGCTTCTTCCACAGAGCCGGGACAATTTCACCCTTCGCCGAAACTGTCGAGAGCACAATGCGGAAGGTTTTGGTTCATTTAGGCGAGGATTTCTTGGGCCACGCGGCCGATTACCAAGCGTAATGCAAAAAGCCGCGCCGGCCTTGTCCCGGCCGGTCGCGGCTTTTTTTGCAATCGAGCTTCCCCGGCGCCCCCGCGCCTGAACCCCGCTCGCTTCCCTGTTCTTGCGTGGCTTCGGTTGTCTCAACCTGCCGCGTTCTCGTTCTTCCTGACCGGCCGTCTTTTCGCGGCCTTGTCCCAATGAATTTCCGAGCGCTGCGCGCGCTGAGGATCAGTGCATCGTCATCCATTCGCGCGCTTCGCGCAGCGCCGTGGCGATCTCGACTTTCGACATGGTGGCTGACAGCTCCGAGCGCAGCTCGGCGGCGCGGGCCGAGCCCTTGATCGCGGCGATGTTGAACCATTTGTGGGCGGCAACGACATCGGTCTCGCAATCGCGGCCGGTCGCATACATCATGCCCAGTTCGAAAAGAATGTCGGCCTGGGCAGTTGCCCCCATGGCGCCGAAGCCGTCTTCAAGCATTTCAAAGCGTGCCATTTCAATCCCCTGTCTGGCTCCCGAGAGCTGCCTCCTTTTCCCTTGGTATCCCTTTGGGGCAGGGCGCTCTTTCGATGCTTTCGAGGATGACGGCTGGCCTTGAATCCGTCGTTAAATGGCTTGCTTAATTTGAGGAAAACAAAGCTAAAACAAGAGGTAAACGCGAAAAACTGTTAAGCATGGGAATCCAGCGTTTCAGCCATTTTGCGTCAAATTCGATGAAAATTGCCGCGAGTGGAATCAAGACTTCGCTAACCACCGAAACCGAAGCGTTTTTCCGGTCGCGTTTATTTTCAGCCATCCGCGCGGCGAAAATCCTTGCAACCTTCCGTGGCGGCACCGCTTTTGTTTTGGCGGGAGCTGAATTAGCTTTACCTTTGCGTAAGGGGCAGGAAGGCGGACCGGAGCCCGCCGCAACCCCATAGGGAGGAGGACAAGATGTTTCGAAAGATGAGCCTGGCCCTGGCGGCCACCTTGATCATGGCGGGCGCCGCATGGGCCGACCCGATCGAAGGCAGTTGGAAGACGCAATCCGGCGAGACGGCGACGATCGGCGGCGGCGGCTCATTCTCCATCACGCTCAAGACCGGCAAATATGCGGGCAAGACGATCGGCTCGATGAAGGCGACCGGCGACAACAAATATGCCGGCAACATCACCGACCCGGCGAACGACAAGACCTATTCCGGCAAGGCGACGCTTACGGGCACGACGCTCAAGATGAGCGGCTGCGTACTCGGCGGCCTGATCTGCAAGAGCCAGACCTGGCATAAGCTCTGATCGCCAGATTCCAGATCATCCGAGACGGGGCCGAACGGCCCCGCTTTCTTTTGGAGCGGCAGCGCTCCGCCGGACCGGCGCTGCGCCACCGGCACCTGTTCAAGACCTCGTCAATCAATTTGAACCGCAGATGAATACCGGTCTCAGAACCGGTTCAGAGGCCGTCAGGCATTTTCTCCCGCATTGAAGGAGAGAGAAATGCTTGCCCGTCGCTTCACCATCGTCTGCCTGCTGATGAGCCTGTTCGGCATGTTCTTCGCCATCCTGGTGGCGGAGGCTGGCCACCCTGTTCGCTCGTGGGAACGGCCGGTGCCTGCATTGTCGGCTTCGTGAACCAATTCAAGCGCTGAAACGACCAAGCTGGAAATCGAACCAAGCTGAAAACCGGGGACCACCAAAATGAACCGCATCGCCGATAATGCAATGAAGATCCTTCGGCTGCTGCCACGGGCGACGCTCATCCTGATGCTGCTCGCCGCCCCGGTGCTGGCCGTGCCGATGATGCGCGCCGACACCGGCAACAGGATCGAGGCACCGCCGCACAAGAACACCAGCGTAGGCTTCGTGCTGCTGATCAGCCTGCAGCGGGGGTAGGTGTGACGATATTCAGGTGAGGCCGGCCTGCGAAACGCGGCTTCCTGCGCTTCCGGTGCTCACGTACGAAAAGTACGCTCCGCTCCGGCCTTCGCCGGCCGAAGCCCTCATAAATGTCTCCGTCCTATGAAGGCTACGGCCGGCGTAGGCCGGTTCTCGGAATCCACCTTTCTCGACTCGGGCCTGACCTGAATCTCGTCACACCTTGAATCGGAGCGACAACAAAAAATCTCCAGCTGGGTCGCGGTTCCTGTCCGCTCACCCCTCCCAACCGCTCTTCCAAATCTCTATATTGAGCCATGGAAAAGCGAATCTACCCCCAAGCCATCGACTCGGTCGTCATGCCGGAGCCCTTCGGCAAGCAGGACTTCCACGACGCCAGAAAGGCCGTCGCGGCGCTGCAGGCGCTGTACGACCGCAACACCAAATTCCTGCGCGATTCTTTCTCGGCCCTTGCCGCGGGCGGAGATGAAAGCAAGCGCTACCGGGCCTTCTATCCGCAGATCGGCGTCACCACGACCTCGTTCAGCCAGGTCGACTCGCGCCAGGCCTATGGCCATATGCCGACGCCCGGCCATTTCGCCACCACGATCACGCAGCCGCAACTGTTCGAGAACTATCTCATCGAGCAGCTTCGGCTCATCATGCGCAATCACGGCGTGACGGTGACGGTCTCGGAATCGACGACACCCATCCCGCTGCATTTCGCCTTCCTGGAAGGCACCTATGTCGACGGCGCGGCCGCCGAGCGCATCAAGCGGCCGATCCGCGACCTGTTCGACGTGCCGGACCTCGACGGCACCGATGACCAGATCGCCAACGGCACCTTCGAGGTGGCGTTCGGCGAGCCGCGGCCGCTGGCGCCGTTCACCGCGCAGCGCATCGATTATTCGCTGCACCGCATGACGCATTACACGGCGACCAGCCCGCAACATTTCCAGAATTTCGTGCTGTTCACCAATTACCAGTTCTACATCGACGAATTCGTGGCGCGGGCCCGCGAGTTGATGGCCAGTGGCGACAGCGGCTATGTCGAATTCATCGAACCCGGCAATGTCGTGACCCGGAACGGGGCAACAGAATCGGAAGGCACACCGCCGCAGCGCCTGCCGCAGATGCCGGCCTACCATCTGAAGAAGCCCGGCCATGGCGGCATCACCATGGTCAATATCGGCGTCGGCCCATCCAACGCCAAGACCATCACCGACCATATCGCGGTGCTGAGGCCGCATGCGTGGGTCATGCTCGGCCATTGCGCGGGCCTGCGCAACACGCAGGCGCTGGGCGACTATGTGCTGGCCCATGCCTATGTGCGCGAGGACCATGTGCTGGATGACGACCTGCCGGTCTGGGTGCCGATCCCGCCACTGGCCGAAATCCAGGTGGCGCTGCAGGAAGCGGTCGCCGAGGTGACCGGTTTGTCGGGCTACGACCTCAAGCGCATCATGCGCACCGGCACCGTCGCCACCATCGACAACCGCAACTGGGAGCTGCGCGACCAGCGCGGGCCGGTGCAGCGCCTGTCGCAGTCGCGCGCCATCGCGCTCGACATGGAATCGGCCACTATCGCCGCCAACGGCTTCCGCTTCCGCGTGCCTTACGGGACGTTGCTGTGCGTTTCCGACAAGCCGCTGCATGGCGAGCTGAAGCTGCCCGGCATGGCGACCGAGTTCTACAAGCGGCAGGTGGCGCAGCATCTCACCATCGGCATCAAGGCGATGGAGAAACTGGCCGAGATGCCGATGGAGCGGTTGCATTCGCGCAAGCTGAGAAGCTTTTCGGAAACGGCGTTCCAGTAATCGCCAACTTTTGACCCGCGAGGCAATCGGTCGTCTTGCTTGAGCCGCAATTTGGCCGATAAGCGGTCCGGATGGAAGGCTGGGGCACTCGGAGCAAATGACGACGGGCGGCGCGCGCTTGAGCATGATGGCTCAGCTGACATTCCTGGCGATGATGGCATGCTCGGCCGCGCTGCTGGCCGGATTCTTCGGCGCGCTGCATCCGGCCTTCGATTCCTTCTCGCATTTCCGCATGCATCTGAGCGTGCTGACGGCCTTGCTCGCGCTGGCGCTGCTTGCCGGCCCCTACCGGCTGCAGGCGGTCGCCGCGCTGGTCTTCGCCATCGCCTGCTTCGCCACGACGGCGAGCGCGCTGCCGAGATTGTCGACGCAGCAGGCGGTCGCAAAGCCGGCCGACAGGATCGTCTACAGCCTGCTGCAGATGAACCTGCGCTTCAACAATCCGACGCCGAAGAAGGTGCTGTCGCTGATCGGCCGGACCAATCCGGACGTCATCACGCTCGACGAAGTGTCCGGGATGTGGGCCACGGAGCTCGGCTATATGGCCAGCGCCTATCCCTATCGGATCCTTTGCGACTATCCCAACGGCATATTCGGCGTCGCGTTGCTTTCGCGCCGTCCCTTCGCCGCCGGCACTGCGCCGCGTTGCGAGCCGCGCGGCGCGATGGCGACCGCCACGATCGATTTCGGCGGCATTCCGGTCAACGTCGCCGCGATCCATCTCAGCTGGCCGTGGCCGAAGGAGCAATACTGGCAGATCGGCGAACTGGCGGAACCGCTGGCCAGGCTCGGCGAGACCGCCATCATGGCCGGCGACTGCAACGCCGTGCCGTGGAGCGCGGCGGTGCTGCGGGTGGCGCGGCTCAGCGGCATGACGCTGATGCCGTCGGCCGGCCGGACCTGGATCCACCGGACGCTGCCCGACGTCGTGCGCCGCTATGCGGGCCTGCCGATCGACCAGGTGTTCAGCAAGGGCGGGGTGACGATCCTGTCGTCGGTCCGAATGGACGACACCGGCTCCGACCATCTGCCTGTTCTGGTCGAATTCACGCTGCGGTCCGACAGCAACGCGCCCGAGGACGAGCACAAGTCGGCGCTGGCGGCGAACGACGCGCCGGACAAGCCGCGCAGCTGACGTCCGCTTGGTAGGTGAACGGCTCGAGCTTCAGTTCTTCCCCATCAATGCATTGACCAATTTCTCGACATGGCCGCCGTCGCGGTGCTCGCGCGCGTCGAAGGCATTCTGCCTGGCCTCGTAGTCGGCATAGATCGTGTCGATGCGGCGCCTGGCGTCCCAACGAAGACCGGTACAGAACCAGTTGTCCTGCCGCTCGAGCCCGGCGAGCGCCGTCTCGGTCGCCCGCATCATCTGCTTGGCGATGCGGCCATGGGTATGTTCATGCTGGCGCACGCCGGCCATGAAGCGATCCCAGCGCCTGCGCAGGACCGGACCGGACGGGGACGTGCGGCGCGGAAAGGTGTAGGTCAGGTCGATCGTGCCGGTGGCCTGACGCAGCCGGCAGATGCCATTGTCCCGTTTCACGTCGAGGTTCCAATGCACGGTATAGCCGGTCTCGGCGATGGCGCGCGCGGCATGGCCGTGCCTCGGCCCGAGGCCATCCATCGCCTCGATCAGTTCCGCGCCGGTCCTGCCGGCGACGTCATAGCTGCGCACATGAACGGTCAGCTTGGTGCCTGCTGACGCGGCCCCGGACAAAAGCACGCCGGCAGCAGCTAAAATTGCCAGGCTGATGCGCCGCATGTCCGCCTCCTTGTTCAGGGGCTAAGCAGACCATACTCGGCGCGCGGCTTCAACGGTCTTGGCGGTTAGGCGCGGCTCACATGCCCTGGTAGACGGGGCCTTCACCGCCTTGTGGCGGCACCCAGTTGATGTTCTGGTTCGGATCCTTGATGTCGCAGGTCTTGCAGTGCACGCAGTTCTGCGCGTTGATGACAAAGCGCACGTCCTTGGCCGCCGGATCGGCGGCGGCGTTGCCGTCCTTGTCCACCCATTCATAGACGCCGGCCGGGCAGTAGCGGGTCGAGGGACCGGCGAAGACATCGTGCTCTGAACGCTGCTGCAGCGCCATGTCGGCGACGATCAGATGGGTCGGCTCGTTCTCCTCGTGGTTGGTGTTGGAAAGAAACACCGAGGAGAGCCGGTCGAAGGTCAGCACGCCATCCGGCTTCGGATAGGCGATCTTCTGATGCTTGGAGGCCGGCTCGAGCGTCGCATAGTCGGCCTTGCCATGCTTCATGGTTCCGAAGGGCGAGAAGCCGAACAGCGTGTTCAGCCACATGTCGAGGCCGCCGATGCCGACGCCGACAATGGTGCCGAAGCGCGACCACAGCGGCTTGACGTTGCGGACCTTCTTCAGGTCCTTGCCGATATCGGTGCCGCGCCAGGCTTCCTCATAGGAAGCGAGCTCGTCATTGGCACGGCCACCGGCAATCGCCTCGGCCACATGCTCGGCCGCCAGCATGCCCGAGAGCACCGCGTTGTGCGAACCCTTGATGCGCGGCACGTTGACGAAGCCGGCAGCACAGCCCATCAGCACGCCGCCCGGGAAGGAAAGCTTCGGCACGGACTGCCAGCCGCCCTCGGTGATGGCGCGCGCGCCATAGCCGATGCGCTTGGCGCCCTGGAAGGTGCCGGCGATCGCCGGATGCGTCTTGAAGCGCTGGAACTCCTCGAAGGGCGAGAGATAGGGGTTCTTGTAGTTCAGGTGGACCACGAAGCCGACCGCCACCTGGTTGTCCTCGAGATGGTAGAGGAAAGAGCCGCCGCCGGTCTTCATGTCGAGCGGCCAGCCGAAGGAATGCTGCACCAGACCCGGCTTATGGTTCTCGGGCTTGACCTGCCAGAGCTCCTTGAGGCCGATGCCGAACTTGCCCGGCTCGCGGCCGTCGGCAAGCTGGTATTTGGCGATAAGCTGCTTGGCGAGCGAGCCGCGCGCACCCTCGCCGATCAGCACGTATTTGCCTATCAGCGCCATGCCCGGCGCGTAAGCCGGGCCGTGCGTGCCGTCCTTCTCGACGCCCATGTCGCCGGTGATGACGCCGGTGACGGCGCCAGCGTCGTTGTAGACGAGGCTTGCCGCGGCGAAGCCCGGATAGATCTCGACGCCCAGCGCCTCGGCCTTGGTCGCCAGCCAGCGGCAGACATTGCCCAGCGAGACGATGTAATTGCCGTGGTTGTTCATCAGCGGCGGCATCAGGAAGTTGGGCAGGCGGAACGAGCCGGCAGGGCCAAGCACCAGGAAATGGTCCGCGGTCACAGGCGTCTTGAACGGATGATCGCCCTCCTCGCGCCAGCCGGGCAGCAGGCGGTCGATGCCGATCGGATCGACGACCGCACCCGACAGGATATGGGCGCCGACCTCGCCGCCCTTCTCCAGGACGACGACGGAAAGGTCCGGATTGAGCTGCTTCAGACGGATCGCGGCGGCAAGGCCGGCGGGACCCGCACCGACGATCACCACGTCGAATTCCATGCTCTCGCGTTCGATTTCGCTCATCGGCCCCTCACTGGCTCGCCATGTTTTCGCATTGTGCTGGCTCACGCGCTGCATAGCGCATCAATTCGCGACGCGAAACCGGCGCTGACGTGACAACGCCGATTTCGACAAAAAGTCGCGGTTTTGCCTACGAAACGGTCGCCGCGCAGGCCATGGCCAAGCATAGGCCAGCGCCAATCGGATGGAAGGCCAGGCCGCGTCCGCATGTTTTTAATTGTTCGACGGCTTGGTTATCGGCAATACTTCGCACCATGCGCAGTCCAGAGCCAGCCGGCTTTCCATCGAAGCGCTTACTCTTCACGCCAGGCGTGGCCTGGCGCGCGGTTCTTCCACTCCTCTTTTTGTCCGTGCCGGCGGAGGCCGATCCGGTGAAGGTCTGGGCCACCGGCGCCTATTCCTTTTCCGACGAACTGGGCGGCTTCCGCATCACGGGTGCTTCCGGCATCGGTACCAAGGAAGACCCGCTGATCATCAGGGAGGAACTGAACACGGCGACGCCGGTGACGCTGACGATCCGCGCGACCAAGCCGATCGAGCCATTCGGCAAGGCAGGCCAGGTCGCCAACGGCGTGATGTATATGCGCATCGACGTGCTCAACAACAGCGCCCTGCCCTGGGTGGAATTCCAGTTCGAGCTGCAGGAAATCCTCGACCAGCCAAGCGTGTTCGGCGACGGCCTTTCCTTCGACCAGCGCAACAAGACGCCCGACAACATCTGGTCGAGCAATTTCGCCGATTTCGACCGCCGGTTCGAACCCTATGACCAGCTGCTGTTCAAGAACGGCAAGGTCGACCCGCTGAAGGCGGCGACCTTCGACTTCCTGATCACCGACTACACGCCGCGCTGGACATTTTACATCGTGCAGGATCCGCGCATACCGACTGGGTGAAAGCATATCGATATTCAGGTCAGGCCGGCCTGCAAATGGCGGTTTCCTGCGCTTCCGGTGCTCACGTACGAAAAATACGCTCCGCTCCGGTTCTCGGAAACCACCATTTTCGACTCGGCCTGACCTGAATCTCGACATGCTCCAATACAGGCGAGCGTGGCTTAACCTTGCAAATCGGCGCCGCGCGGACGATGGTGGCGCCATGACTGCCGCCTCCCCCAGCACACCAGCCGAGATCGCCGAACTGCTCGCCTTTTATGCCAGCGCCGGCGTTGACGAGGCGCTTGAAGACGCGCCGGTCAATCGGTTTGCCGAAGCGGCGGCGAAGTCGGTCGAACGCAGGGCTGCCGAGCGGACGCCAGCCGCACCGCCTCGCGACCCCAGATCCGAGAGCCGCCCGGCACCCGGGCGGGGCCCGGAGCGGCCCCAGTCGCCAGAGCCACCGACGCCATCATCCGGCCTCGACGCGCGCAATATTCCGGACGCTCCGGCGCGCATGCCGGCCGCCACCGTTCCCGACGAGGCGCAGGCGCTGCTTGCCCGGCAACTGGCCGCAAGCGCCTCGACGCTCGAGGAACTGCGCCAGCACATGGCCGGCTTCGACGGCTGTAATCTCAAATTCACCGCCAAGAACCTCGTCTTCGCCGACGGCAATCCGAAAGCCGACCTTATGTTGGTCGGCGAGGCGCCGGGCCGAGACGAGGACCTCGAGGGTCTGCCCTTTGTCGGCCGCTCCGGCCGGCTGCTCGACCGTATGCTCGCCGCTATCGGCCTCGACCGCAACTCGGCCTATATCGCCAACGTCATTCCGTGGCGGCCGCCGGGCAACCGCACGCCGACACCGCACGAGACCGAAATCTGCCGGCCGTTCATCGAAAGGCAGATAGAACTGGTCAATCCCAAGGTGCTGGTCAATCTCGGCGGTCCGTCGGCCAAGACGCTGCTCAACACGACCGAGGGCATCCTGCGCCTGCGCGGCAACTGGCGGGTGCACACGACGGCGTCGGGCATAGCCATTCCGGCGATGCCGACGCTGCATCCGGCCTATCTGTTGAGGACACCGGCGCACAAGAAGCTGGCCTGGCGGGATTTTCTTGAGGTCAAGGCGAAGTTGCGGGGGTTGGCGTGAACGTCTTCCCCTTCTCCCCTTGTGGGAGAAGGGAAGCCAATAACCTCCCAGGTAATTGAAATCCCTCCCTCCACAGCCTAGTCCTACCCTATGACCACATCCGACGCTTCCGCCGGCAACCTGATCCGCGAGTGGCGCACGCGGCGACGCATGAGCCAGCTCGACCTCGCTATGGAGGCCGATATCTCGCAGCGGCATCTCTCCTTCGTCGAAAGCGGCCGGGCCCAGCCTTCGCGCGACATGGTGCTGCATCTGGCCGAGCAGCTGTCGATTCCACTGCGCCAACGCAATCAACTGTTGCTTGCCGCCGGCTTCGCGCCGAGCTTCAGCGAAAAGCCGCTGACCGATGCGACACTGGCACCGGCGCTTGCCGCCGTCGAGACTGTGCTCAAGGGCCACGAACCCTTCCCGGCGCTGGCGGTGGACCGGCACTGGAACCTCGTTTCGGCAAACACCGCGATTGCTCCGTTCCTCGCCGACATCTCCGAAGCATCGCTGCTCGCGCCGCCGGTCAATGTGCTGAGGCTCAGCCTGCATCCGGGCGGCGTGGCGCCGCGCATCGTCAATCTGGCGGAGTGGCGCGCGCATCTCATCGAGCGGCTGAAGCGCCAGAACGACGCCACCGGCGACCCGGTGCTGATCGAGCTTGAGCGCGAATTGCGCACCTATCCGTCCGGCCTGAGGAGCAGCCGGCCGGCGCCGGTCGAACCGAGCGGCATCGTGCATCCGCTGCGGCTCGCGCATGGCGATCAGGTGCTGTCGTTCATCAGCACGATCACGGTCTTCGGTACGCCGCTCGACGTCACGCTGTCGGAGCTGGCAATCGAATCTTTTTTCCCCGCGGATGAGCAGACAAGGACGGTGCTGGTGCGATTGGCGAAAGAGCGGGCGACCGCTTCGTAGGCCTTCACCCCTGCGGCGGCGTGACCGTCCTGATGCGCGTGCGCTCCAGGCCCAGTTGCCGCTCGCGCCAGATGATGAAGATACCGGCGGCGACCACGATCACGCCGCCCGCAAGGGTGTTCAGCGAGGTCACGTCGCCGAAGACGAAATAGCCGACCACGACGCCGAGGATCATCGAGGTGTATTCGAAGGGCGCCACGACCGAGGCTTCGGCATGGCGGTAGGCCGCCGTCATCAGGATCTGGCCGAGCCCTCCGCAGAAGCCCGCGACAACGAGGAGCGCGGCCTGCATCGGCGTCAGCGCCTGCCAGCCGAAGGGCAGCGTGAAGAGCGACAGCACTGAAGCGGTCGAGGAGAACCACAGCACGATGGTCGCCGTCTTCTCCGTCTGCACGAGATTGCGCACCAGAAGCATGGCGACCGCCGAGATCGCGGCGGCGATCAGCGCGGCCATGACGCCCAGCACCTCCTGGTCGTCGAGGCCTTCATCGGAATTGAGCAGCGTCAGTTCGGGCCAGGAGATGACCAGCACGCCGGCAAGGCCGACCGCGACCGCGCTCCAGCGGTAGACGCGGATCGTCTCGCCGAGGAAGATCGAGGAGAACACGACGACCAGCAGCGGCTGGGCGTAGTTCAGCGTGATCGCTTCCGGCAGCGGCAGCCTGGTCAGCGCGAAGAAGCCGAGCCCCATGGCGCCGACGCCGACCACACCGCGCGCGACGTGGTTGAACGGCCGTCTCGTCGTGAATGCCGTGGCCAATTCACCCTTGAAGGCCAGGAAGGCGATGATCGGAAAGATGGCGAAGAAGGAGCGGAAGAAGACGATCTGCCCCGCGGGCACGTCGCCGGCCGCCTTGATGCAGGTCTGCATGCCGACGAAGATCGTCACCGAGACGATCTTCAGCGTAATGCCGCGCAGCGTGTTGTGGCCGACGGCATGATCGACGGTCATCTTGCCTCGTAAGGATAGTCGGGAAACGAAGCCGCGAAATAGGCCAAGAGCAATTCCAGGAAAAGTGTGTAACGGTTTTCCGTCCGGAATTGCGAAACACGACCTATGCCGCAGTTTTGTCGAGTGGCCGTTTCGTGTAAAGAGCGCGCACCTCAAAATTCTTGGACCAGCCAAGCTGGCTGGCCGGCCGAAATCAACAGGAAAAGCCTAAGGAATGCGCACAGATACCGGCCATGTCTTCAAGCTCGAAGACTATCGCCCCTGCGACTATCTCATCCCGAGGACCAGCCTCGACTTCCGCCTGTCGCCGGACGCGACCCAGGTGACCGCGCTGCTTACGATCGAGCGGCGCGCGGGCGTCGCCGCCTCGGCGCCGCTGGTGCTCGACGGCGACGGGCTGACGTTGCTCGGCATTGCCGTCGACGGGCATACGCTTCCGGCCAGCGACTATGAGGCGACGCCTGACCGGCTGACGATCCTGAAACCGCCGGCGGCGCAGCGTTTCGAGCTGCGCCTGGAGACGGAGATCGCGCCTTCGCGCAACGAGGCGCTGATGGGCCTTTATCGCTCCAACAACGTCTATTGCACGCAATGCGAGGCCGAGGGCTTTCGCCGCATCACCTATTTCCTCGACCGTCCCGATATCCTGTCGGTCTACACGGTGCGCATCGAAGCGCCGCACAACGAGGCGCCGCTGCTGCTTTCGAACGGCAATCCTGTGGAGAGTGGCACGCTGGGCAGCGGCCGGCATTATGCGGTCTGGCACGACCCCTTCCCCAAACCCTCCTACCTTTTCGCGCTGGTGGCGGGCGCGCTCGGCAAGGTGGCGGGCAGCTTCACCACCATGTCCGGCCGGGAGGTCGAGCTCGGTATCTATGTGGAGCCCGGCAAGGAGCAGCTTGCCGGCTATGCGATGGACGCGCTGAAACGCTCGATGAAATGGGACGAGGAAGCCTTCGGCCGCGAATACGACCTCGACGTCTTCAATATCGTCGCCGTCTCCGACTTCAACATGGGCGCCATGGAGAACAAGGGCCTCAACGTCTTCAACGACAAATATGTGCTGGCCGACGAGGAGACCGCGACCGATGCCGACTTCGCCAACATCGAGGCGATCATCGCGCATGAATACTTCCACAATTGGACTGGCAACAGAATCACTTGCCGCGACTGGTTCCAGCTCTGCCTGAAGGAAGGGCTGACGGTTTACCGCGACCACGAATTCTCCGCCGACCAGCGCTCGCGGTCGGTTAAGCGCATCGCCGAGGTGCGCACGCTGCGCGCGCACCAGTTCCCGGAAGACCAGGGGCCGCTGGCGCATCCGGTCAGGCCGCGACGCTACCGCGAGATCAACAACTTCTACACCGCGACCGTCTACGAGAAGGGTTCGGAAGTGGTGCGTATGATCCGCACCATCCTTGGGCCGGAAACCTTCCGTGCCGGCATGGACCTCTATTTCGAGCGGCATGACGGCGAGGCGGCGACCATCGAGGATTTCCTCAAAGTCTTCGAGGACGTCTCCGGCAGAGACCTCGCGCAATTCGCGCTTTGGTATCACCAGGCCGGCACACCGAACCTGACGGTAAGTTCCGCGCACAATGCGGCGGCAAAGGAGTTCACCCTGGAGATCGAGCAGTCGGTGCCGCCGACGCCGTCGGAAAGCCGCAAGCGGCTGATGCATATCCCGCTGGCCTTCGGCCTGGTCGGCGCCAACGGCAAGCCCGTCGCCTGGACTGCCGTCGAGGGCGCAATGGTGGATGACGGTGTCATCCATATCCGCAAACGTCGGCACACGGTGCGCTTCTCGGGTATTTCGCAACGGCCTTCGGTGTCGCTCAACCGCGGCTTCTCGGCGCCGATCACGCTTTCGGTGCAGCAGAAGGCCGACGACCAGTTCTTCCTCGCGGCGCATGACAGCGACGCCTTCGCGCGCTGGCAGGCGTTCAACACGCTCTTGACCGATGCGCTGATCGCCGCCTTCCGCCAGACCCTCGGCGGCAAGGAGCCGGTGTTTGCAGCGCGGCTTGCCGAGCTTGCCGGCAGGATCGCCGGCGACGAGTCGCTGGAGCCGGCCTACCGGGCGCTCGCGCTGTCGCTTCCCGGCGAAGCCGATATTGCCCGCGACATCGGCAAGGGCATCGACCCAGACGCCATCTTTGCCGCGCGCGAGGCGATGGCGCGGATGATCGCCGAGGCAAACCGCGAGGCCTTTCCGGCGCTCTATGAGAGCCTTGCCGACAAGGGTCCGTTCAGCCCGGACGCGGCGAGCGCCGGGCGCAGGGCGCTGCGCAACATCCTGCTCGACTATCTTTCGCTGCTGCCGGGCGGCGCGGGCCTCGCCGCAGGGCACTTCACCGCCGCCACCAACATGACCGACCGTGCGGCAGCGCTCGCCGTGCTGGCGCATCGCCATCCAGGCACGGCCGAGGCCGAAGAGGCGCTGGCCGCCTTCGAGGCCCGCTATCGCGGCGACGCGCTGGTACTCGACAAATGGTTCCAGATCCAGGCCGGTGTGCCGGGCGCAAAGACCGTCGAGAAAGTGCGTGATCTCATGCGGCACCCAGCCTTCTCGATCGCCAACCCGAACCGGGTGCGTTCGCTGATCGGCACCTTCTCCAGCGCCAACCAGACCGGCTTCCACCGCCCCGACGGCGAAGGTTATCGCCTGTTTGCCGAGACGGTACTGGAGGTGGAGAAGCGCAATCCGCAGGTAGCCGCGCGGCTGGCGACGGCGCTCAGGTCCTGGCGCTCGCTGGAGCCTGGACGTCAGACCAAGGCCAGGCAGGCGCTGCTCGACATGGCGAAGACCGAGAATCTTTCGGCGGATCTGCGCGATATCGTGGAGCGGACACTGGCGTAATTAGCGATCTCCCCCTGGTGGGTCCTCGTGGGGGAGATGCCGGCAGGGCAGAGCGGGGCATGAAGGATCGCGACGTTTGCTTCTCGCCCGAAAGCCAGATCTGACGAGTGCCGGCAATTGAGCAGTTGAGGGGTTGGCGCGACAGCGCCCCCTCTGGCCTGCCGGCCATCTCCCCCCTTGTGGGACCCGGAGATCGGCTGTTCGGACGAATTTCAATCAACTTTTAATCTTTTTCGTCCGCGCCACTGGACAAGGCGAATCAGCTTTGATTCTTTACTGACGATTCGGGCGTGCGGCGTAGCCGGATCATCCATACGGCAGATCGGGGAGTGCCATTTATGGCCAAGGCGGACGCGTGGGGCGCGCCCGGAGGGAAGGCTTTTGCGCATCGCAAGGCAAGGAGCGATGGACTTGCCGGCAATACGCGCCTGATCGCCGAACCCACTTATCAGCGGCTCCTGGCCGCCGAGCCGCTGCTGCGCCGGTCGATCCCGGCGCTGATCGTCGTTTTTCTCATCGTCATTGCCGCGCTGCGCTTCCTGTCGCTCATGAACGAGCATGACGAGATCGAGCGCGACGCCAAGGCGGTGCTGGCGCTGGCCGCCGGACAGATGGCGCAGGCCGTCACCGCGGACCCCAGCGCGGCCGGCGCCAATGCCATAAGCCTTCTGGAGAACACCAGCCGCCAAGGCGCCATGAGCCGCGCCCATGTGCTCGCCATCACCGACGCCAACTTCAAGGTCATCGCCGTTTCGCCGCTGTCGACGGGCTGGCAAGGCCGCACGCTCGACAGCCTCGTGCTGGGCGGCCAGCCGCTGTTCATGTTCGGCGACCGCGCCGGCGTGATGGATGTCAGCATCTCGGGACAGGACTGGTTCGCCGCCGTCAGCCTCGGCGGCGACCGCAAACACACGGCGGCCGTGCTGGTGCCGCAGGAAGCGGTGTTCGACAGCTGGCGCAAGTCGATGTCGCTCAACGTCACGCTGTTCGTGCTGACGGCGGGCGTGCTGATCGTCATCCTCTACGCCTATTTCGGCCAGGCGGCGCGCGCCCAGGCGGCGGACCGCATCTATCTTGAGGCGCATCAGCGCATCGACATGGCGCTGGTGCGCGGCCGCTGCGGGTTGTGGGACTGGGACATGGTGCGCGGCAAGATGTACTGGTCGCGCTCGATGTACGACATGCTGGGCTATGAGCCCTGCGATACGATGCTCTCCTTCGGCGAGGTCGACGAGATCATCCACCCGGAGGACGGCGACCTGTTCGAGCTCGCCAACCGCATCATCGAACGCGAGATCGACCATATCGACCAGGTTTTCCGCATGCGCCACGCCGACGGACAATGGGTGTGGATGCGAGCCCGCGCCCAGGTGATCGACCCGGAGGCGCCGGAGATCCAGCTGATCGGCATCGCCGTCGACGTCACCGAGCAGCGGCACTTGGCGCTGCGCTCGGAAGCGGCCGACATGCGGCTCAGGACCGCGATCGAGAACATCAACGAATCCTTCGTGCTGTGGGATGCCGCCGAACGGCTGATCATGTGCAATTCGAAGTTCCAGAAGGACAACGGGCTGTCGGACCGCGACGTGGTACCGGGCGCGACCCGCGATATGCTGGAGGAGCGCATGCTGGCCTTCGCGTCGGAGCGCAGGCTCGCCAATGCCAACGGGCCGCAGGGCGGCGTCAGCTTGGAGCGCCAGCTTGCCGACGGCCGCTGGCTGCAGGTCAACGAGCTCAGGACCCGCGACGGCGGCGTCGTTTCCGTGGGCTCCGACATCACGCAGATCAAGCTGCACCAGGAAAAGCTGGTCGACAGCGAGCGCCGGCTGATGGCGACGATCCACGATCTCAGCCTGGCCCGCCGCGCCGAGGAGGAACGCGCCAGCGAACTGGTCGAACTCAACCGCAAATACATGAAGGAAACCGAGCGCGCCGAGGCGGCCAATCGCGCCAAGTCGGAATTCCTCGCCAACATGTCGCATGAATTGCGCACGCCGCTCAACGCCATCATCGGCTTCTCCGAGCTGATGCAGCAGGGCCTGTTCGGGCCGCTCGGCTCCGAGCGCTACGAGGAATACGCGACCGACATCAACGGCAGCGGCAAATACCTGCTCGGCGTCATCAACGACATCCTCGACATGTCGAAGATCGAAGCCGGCCAGTTCTCGCTCGACCGCGAGGAGATCGATCTCTGCCCGCTGATCAAGGAGACGGTGCGGGTGATCTCGCTGCAGGCGGCGGAAAAGTCGATCAATGTCGAGACGCGCATCGCCGATGCGATGCGGCTCTATGCCGACCGCCGCGCGATCAAGCAGATCGCCATCAACCTGCTCTCCAACGCGGTGAAATTCACCGGACAGGGCGGAAAGATCACGGTCAGGGCGCGCAACACGTCCGGGGCGCTGCTGCTCACTATCGAGGACAATGGCTGCGGCATCCCCAAGCAGGCGCTGAGCAAGCTCGGCCGGCCGTTCGAACAGGTGCAGAACCAGTTCTCCAAGAACCATACCGGCTCGGGCCTCGGGCTCGCCATCTCGCGCTCGCTGGCCGAATTGCAGGGCGGCGCGCTGAAGATCCGCTCGACCGAGGGTGCAGGCACCATCGTGTCGGTGCGCATTCCGCTGAAGAAGGCTCCGCCGACGGTGAAGGCAGCGGCCTGATCAGAGGCGACCGGCGGTGGCTGAGGCAAACTTGAAAAAGTTATCTATTTTATCTATTTTGGGTAAGAGGTGACTTTTCCCATGCGCGTAACATCCACTGAATTCCAACAGAATGTCGGCCGCTTTCAGGATGCAGCGCAGCGGGCGCCGGTCGCGATTACCAAAAATGGCCGGACCCATACGGTGCTTCTCTCGGCGGCAATGTTCGAAGTGCTGGTCAAAGGGCGGGTTGCTAGACCCGTGGAGGAACTGGACGACGAGACGGTGAAAGCCATCGCCGAAAGCTCAGTCCCATCCCAGTTCGATGAGTTGGATGAAATGATCAAAGACTGGGCACCGTGAGCCTGCCCAAGCCCGTTCCCGGCCTGGTGATTTCCTATTCCTATCTTTGGTTGGATGAACATATGAGAGGTATTGAAGAGGGCCGCAAGAACCGCCCGTGTGCGATTGTCGCCGCACGTCGGATTGTGGAGGGGCGCGAAGTCGTGACGGTGGTTCCGATCACGCATTCCCTCCCGGCCGATCCTGCCGATGGCATCGAAATGCCTGCGCCTCTCAAGGCTTACCTTGGGCTCGACGATATGCCGTCATGGGTCGTGGTGAGTGAAACCAACGATTCCTTTGGCCAGGCCCCGATCTCAGACCAATTCCAGGAAGCAGTCCCTCCCGCTTCCACTATGGCATGCTGCCGCCACGCTTCTACGCGCATCTGCGGGATCGGCTTCTGCAGGCACATGCGCGTCGCAATCTCCGCCGCGTGCAACGCACCGATTAGCCCCGCGATCTCAGGATCCTCCCGCAACCCGCAGCAAATGGTCGAAGTCCTGCCTGACCTTTCGCGACGTCTCCTTGAGATGTGCTTCCAGGACACCGAAATCCGGCAGGTCAGTGACCGCCAGAAGCAGATCCGAGAGTCCAGGTGGGACATCGTCGCGCTGGAACTCGCCGATGAGGCAAAGCCTGATCATCTGGGTCAGCGCCAGATAGAGCCGATAGGCCTCGCCAAGCTCTTCACGCACATCGGCTGAGGCGAAATCCGGAGAAAGCCGGGCCAAAATGTCGGCGGTCGCCGTGACCCGGCGGCCAGGCTCAATCGCGCCGGCGATGACCGCGACCTGGGCGATGAATTCGAGATCGATGAGCCCGCCCGGGATCAGCTTGATGTCCCAGAGGTCGCGCGGCGGCTTCTCCTTCTCGATCAGCGCCCGCATCTCCGAGGCCTCGGCTTTCACCTTGGCGGCATTGCGCGGCTGCGCCAGCACCGCCGCCACCTCATCATCGAGCTCGGCGCAGAGTTCGGCATCGCCGCCGACGGCGCGGGCCCGTGCCAGCGCCATGTGCTCCCAGGTCCAGGCATCCCGGCGCTGATATTTCTTGAACGCATCGATATGGGTGGCGACCGGCCCCTTGTTGCCCGAGGGGCGCAGGCGCAGGTCCAACTCATAGAGCACGCCTTCGGCCGTCGGCGCCGAGACGGCGGCGATCAGGCGCTGCGTCATGCGGGTATAGTAATGCGAAGGCGCCAGCGGCTTTTCGCCGTCGGAGTCCTCGGCATCCGCGTCGTGGTCGTAGAGCAGGATGAGATCGACATCCGAACCGGCCGTGAGTTCGCGGCTGCCGAGCTTGCCCATGCCGAGCAGGGCCACCCTGCCGCCGGCGATCCTGCCGTGGCGCAGCGCGAATTCGGCGATCACCGCGTTCAGCGCCGCCTCGATGGTGAGATCGGCGAGATCGGAGAAGGCGCGGCCGGCGCGCGCGGGATCGATCGAGCCGGCAAGCAGGCGCACGCCGATCAGGAATTTCTGCTCGGAGGCGAAGATGCGCAGGCGGTCAAGCACATCCTCATAGGCGCGGTCGCCCTCGATGAAGGCGGCAAGCCGTGCCGAAAGATAGGCGCGGTCCGGCAGTTCGGTAAGCAGGGCCGGGTCGAGCAGGCCGTCGAAGACATGCGGGCGGCGGGTGATGATGGCAGCCAGCCTTGGCGCCGCGCCCATGATGGTCGCCATCAGCTTCAAGAGCGCCGGGTTCGATTGCAGCAGCGAGAAAAGCTGGATGCCCGCTGGCAGGCCGGCGAGGAACTCGTCGAAGCGCATCAGCGCCTCGTCGGCGCGACGCGTCTGGCCGAAGGCTTTGAGCAATGCCGGGGTCAGTTCGGTCAGCCTCTCGCGCGCCTCCGCCGACTGGGTGACGCGGTAGCGCCCGAAATGCCAGCCGCGGATGACGCGGCAGATGTCGCTCGGCCGCTGGAAGCCGAGGCCATGCAGCGTCTGCAGCGTATCGGGATCGTCGACATCGCCGGTGAAGACCAGATTGCCGACGCCGGCCGAGAGCTCGGGTGCTGTCTCGAACAGCGCCGCGTAGTGGCGCTCGACCTGCTGCAGCGAGGCGCGGAAGGCCTGCGTGAATTCCGCCTCGCCGGCAAATCCCAGCATCAGCGCGATGCGTTTGAGCTCCTCGTCTTCTTCCGGCAGGACGTGCGTCTGCTCGTCAGCGACCATCTGGATAGCGTGCTCGACACGGCGCAGGAACCAGTACTGACGGGTGAGCGCATCGCGCGCGTCGGCGGTGATCCAGCCGCGCGCGGCAAGCGCTGCGAGCATCGGCACGGTCTCGCGGCCGCGCAGCTCCGGGAAGCGGCCGCCGGCGATGAGCTGCTGGGTCTGGACGAAGAACTCGATCTCGCGGATGCCGCCGCGGCCAAGCTTGACGTTATGGCCCTTCACCGTGATCTCGCCATGGCCCTTGTGGGCATGGATCTGGCGCTTGATCGAATGGACGTCGGCGATCGCCGCATAGTCCATGTATTTGCGCCAGACATAGGGTTGCAATTCCTTGAGGAAGGCGGCGCCGGCAGCAAGATCGCCGGCAACCGGCCGCGCCTTGATCATGGCGGCGCGCTCCCAGTTCTGGCCGCGCGCCTCGTAATAGCGAAGCGCTGCCTCGACCGGGATTGCCAGCGGCGTCGAGCCGGGATCGGGGCGCAGCCTCAGATCGGTGCGGAAGACATAGCCATGCTCGGTGCGATCCTGCAGGATGCGCACGAGACGACGGGTAAGCCTGGAGAACAGCTCGGTCGCGTCGAGCGGATCGATGACGGCCGGCGCCTCCGGCTCGAAGAAGACGACGAGATCGATGTCGGAGGAGAAGTTCAGCTCATGCGCGCCGAGCTTGCCCATGCCGAGCAGGATCCAGCCTGAATCCCTGGCAGGCTCGGCCGGATGCGGTAGCTTGAGCTTGCCTTGCCGATGCGCGTCGAGCAGCAGGAAATCGACGGCGGCGCATGTGCAGGCGTCGGCAAGATCGCTGAGCCGGCGCACCGTCACGGAGGTCTCCGCCTCGCCTGAAAGATCGGCCAGCGCGATCAGGAAATGCGCTTCGGTCTTCCATTGCCTGAGCGCCATCATCAGGCTCGCTTCCGAAGCGTCTTCCGTCTTGGCCGCGCCGCCGATCGCTTCGCCGATGGCATCGAGCCGCGCTTCGATCGTCAGGTCGAACAGCGTATCGAGGATCGCCGGCCGCCGGCGCGCCACGTCGCGCAGGAAGGGCGAGAGGTCGAAGACGGCCGCCAGCAGATCCTGCAGCGGCCCCTCGCCCGCCAGGAACGCAGCGAGTCGGGAACACCCCTCCTCCTCGGCGGCGTCGGCGATTTCCGACAATTCGCGCCGGGCATGTTTCGCGTCCAGGGAGCGGAGCGCCAGTGTCGGGCTAAGCCGGAATTCGGATTCGATTTTCTTCTTCGCCATTTATCCGCGCCATCAATGCGTCTCCCGCAATGGGAAACTCATGACTACGGACAATCCGGGATTGGCAGGCAAAAGATCAAGCTTTCCGTTGTGGAAAGTCATGATTGCCTTGGCCAGGCTGAGACCCAGGCCCGAGCCCGGCTGCGAGCGGCTCTTTTCCAGGCGCACGAAACGCTCCGTGGCTCGGGCACGATCGGCGTCGTCCGGAATGCCGTGGCCGTTGTCGCTGACGGCAAGCTTGATCTCGTTGCCGAGGCGCTCCAGCGCCACACGCACTTTCGGCGTCTCGGCGGCGTCGGTTGAATATTTGATGGCGTTGTCGACGATGTTGGACAGCGCCTGGCCGATCAGTTCGCGGTTGCCGTTGATCGCAAAGGCCTCGGGCACGGTCGTTTCCAGCGCGACGCCCGCCTCTTCCGCCACCGGCTCGTAGAGTTCGACGACGTCGCTCACCGTCGCGGCGAGATCGACGGGACCGGTCTGTTCCGAGGAATAGCCAGCCTCCAGGCGCGAGATCATCAGGATGGCGTTGAATGTCTTGATGAGCTGGTCGGACTCCGCGATCGTGCCTTCCAGCGCCTGGCGGTAATCTTCTGTCTTGTGCCTGCCGGCGAGCGTCGCCTCGGCGCGGTTGCGCAGTCTGGTCAGCGGCGTCTTCAGATCATGGGCGATGTTGTCGGAGACCTGCTTCAGCCCCTCGTTCAGCATGGCGATCCTGGCCAGCATCGAATTGAGGTTCGCCGACAGGCGGTCGAATTCGTCGCCGGCGCCGGTGACCGGCAGCCGTCCGGACAAATCGCCGCCCATGATGCGGCGGCTGGCGTCCGAGACGCTGTCGATGCGCTTCAGCGCCGCGCGCCCGACAAAGAACCAGATCAGGATGCCGCCAAGCCCCATCATACCGAGCGCCAGGGTCAGCGCGCGGCTGATGACAGCGCGGAAGCGCTCGGGCTCGCCAAGGTCGCGGCCGACCAGCATGATCATCTGGTTGGGCAGTCGCAACACCAGCGCGATGGCGTTGTGGCCCTTTTCCCCCGTGGACTGGGGGCTGTTGCTGCCCTCGTTGGCCGGAGGCGTGGACTGGTCCGAACCGCCGCTGCGCAGCCGATCGAGCTCGCCCTCGCCGAAGCGCTGGTAGGAAAACGGTTCCGTCGTCCAGCCCTCGGTCTCTATGACCCCTGGCTCCAGGCTCTGCACATTGCCGGTCAGGATCTGGCCATTGGCGTCGGCGATCAGGTAAAGATTGGCGCCGGGCTGGCGCGAGCGGGCCTCGACGACGCGCACCAGCACCGGCAGGCCGCCGCGCTGATAGGCGCGGGCCAGGCCCAGCACCTCGTCGTTGATGGTCTCCTGCGTCTGCGCGGTCAGCATGCGCGCCGACAGCGACGTCATGTAGAAGACGAGCAGCACGGCGCAGAGCGCGAAAAGCAGAAGATAAAGCGCCGAAAGCCGGGCCGCCGTCGTCTTCATGATGGCCGGCAGTGAGAGAGCCATCTGTGGCTTCACCCGCCCTTCAGCATGTAGCCGGCGCCGCGGATCGTGTGCAGGATCGGCTTGTCGAAGCCTTTTTCGATCTTGCCGCGCAGGCGCGAGACGTGGACGTCGATGACATTGGTCTGCGGATCGAAGTGATAATCCCAGACATTTTCCAGAAGCATGGTGCGCGTCACCACCTGTCCGGCATGGCGCATCAGATATTCGAGCAGGCGGAACTCGCGCGGCTGCAGCGTGATCTCGCGGCCGGCGCGCTTGACCGAATGCGACAGCCGGTCGAGCTCGAGATCGCCGACACGGTAGACGGTCTCGGATTCGCGCGCGCTGGCGCGGCGGTTCAGCACCTCGACGCGGGCAAGCAATTCGGAAAAGGCATAGGGCTTGGTGAGATAATCGTCGCCGCCGGCGCGCAAGCCCGTGACGCGGTCGTCGACCTCGCCCAGCGCCGAAAGGATCAGCACCGGCGTGGTGTTGCCGCGCGAGCGAAGTGCGGCGATCACTGACAGGCCGTCACGGCGCGGCATCAGGCGGTCGACCACCATCACGTCATAGTCGCCGGCATCGGCGAGCGCGAAGCCGGTCTCGCCGTCGCCGGCGACATGGGCGGTGTGGCCCGCCTCGGCGAAGGCTTTCTGCAAATAATCCGCCGCCTCGCGATCATCTTCCATGACGAGAATCTTCATGGGACCGTTATACGCGATTTCATCGGAAGTTTGAGAGGCAGTCATTCTTCGGGCCTTGCCTTCATTAGTCGCATGTCTTCTTCCCAAAACCGGCGACCACTTTTGGGCGACATGCATTTCGTTCCGCATGCCGTGATCCCAAAACCGGTGCCCACTTTTGGGCGACATGCATTTCGTTCCGCATGTCGTGATCCCAAAACCGGTGCCCACTTTTGGGCGACATGCGATAAGCGGCAGCGGGTCATGGGAAACCCGCTGCCGCCAGGAGCGAAACACGGTGACTGACTTACGTGCTCGGCCCCATGTTTTCCCGGCGGCGGCTCGGGGGTGTTGATACCGCCGCAGGGAAAATCTGAACGCTGAAATCTCAGCCCTTGCCGACCGGCAGCGCCACAAAACGGTTCGAGTCGTCGCGGGTGATCTGCATCAGCACCGCCTTGCGGCCGGCCTTGGCTGCATCGGCCATGGCCTTGGAGACGTCGTCGGTGGTGTTCACGTCGTTCGAATTGATCGAGGTGATGACGTCGCCCGGCTGGATGCCACGGTCGGCCGCGTCGCTGTCAGGATCGACGTCGGTGACCACGAGGCCCTTGCCGTTTTCCGCCTTGGTGACGGTCAGGCCGAGATCGGCCAGCGTGTCGGCCTTGGCGGCGGGCGCCGACTGCTTGTTGTTGTCGTCGTTCGAGGCCTGCTTGTCGCTTGCCGGCAACGTGCCGAGATCGACCTTGACCGTCTCGTTCTTGCCGCTGCGCCAGACGGTGACGTCGACCGATTTGCCCGGCGCGAATGCGCCGATCATGCGGGCGAGCTCCTTCGGCGAAGCGACATCCTTGCCGTCGACCTGGGTGATGACGTCGCCGGCGGCGATGCCCGCCTTCTTGCCCGGACCGGAATCCTGGGCGCTCGAGACCAGCGCGCCCTTGTCCGACTTCAGGCCGAGCGACTCCGCGATGTCGGAGGTGACCGGCTGGATCTCGACGCCGAGCCAGCCGCGCTGGACGGAGCCGCTCTTCATCAGGTCCTGGACGACCTGCTTGGCGGTCGAGGCCGGGATGTCGAAGGCAATGCCGACGCTGCCGCCCGACGGCGAGAAGATCGCGGTGTTGATGCCGATCACCTGGCCGTTGAGGTTGAAGGTCGGACCGCCCGAATTGCCGCGATTGACCGAAGCATCGATCTGGATGAAGTCGTCATAGGGGCCGGCGCCGATGTCACGGCCGCGAGCCGAGACGATGCCGGCGGTGACGGTGCCGCCGAGACCGAAGGGATTGCCGACCGCAACCACCCAGTCACCGATGCGAACCTTGGAGTCGTCGGCAAAGTCGACATAGGTGAACTTGTTGCCGCCGCCATCGACCTTGAGCACGGCGAGATCGGTGCGCGGATCGGTGCCGATCAGCTTGGCGTCGAGTTCCTTGCCGTCATTGGTGACGACGCTGAAATCCGAG
Organism: Mesorhizobium sp. B3-1-7; assembly: GCF_006439385.1. Taxonomy (NCBI): domain Bacteria; kingdom Pseudomonadati; phylum Pseudomonadota; class Alphaproteobacteria; order Hyphomicrobiales; family Phyllobacteriaceae; genus Mesorhizobium; species Mesorhizobium sp. B3-1-7. The sequence continues at coordinate 50,502 of NZ_VFTL01000034.1, read as the reverse complement.
CCTTCCGAAACCACATGGTTGTTGGTGACGAGATAACCGTCTTCCGAGATGAAGAAGCCCGAGCCCTGAGCGACCGGACGCGGCTCGCCATTGCCATGGTCGCGATGGTTGAAGCGGCGCATACCGAACTGGCCGCCCTGACCCTGGTCGCCGAAGCCGCGGAATTCCTTGAAGAAGCGGCGCAGCTGCGGATTGTCGGGCAGGTTATCGAAACCGTCCTGATCGTCCGAGCCGTTGTCGGCCGTCGGTTGGATCTTGGCCTTGACCTTGACGCTGACGACCGCCGGCGAGACATGCTCGACGACATCGGCGAAGCTCGGCACCTGCGGGGCTTCGACGCGCACGGCATCGGCCAGCACGGGGGCGGTGCCGGTTGCGATCATGCCCGCGCCAACCGTGCCGACAAGGGCCAGAGAAGCGACGGCGGCCATCAGGCGCTTTCGGGTGCGGGAAAATGAATTGGGGGCGTTATTCATGGGGGTTCTTATCCTCTATCGACGTGGATGCGCTCAGGCGAAGCATCCTCGGGCAAGAGGATTAGAGAGCCGCACATTACGGCGCCATTTCCGGTACATGAAAGTTTTGTAATGTTGGCCGAGTTCGTCATTGCAGGGCGAAGCTCCGTCGCGGAGACGCTGGAATCCAGGCCGTTACCTTCGCCGAAGGTTGCAGCGGAGCAGAATTCTGCACCGTTCGCGGCGCGTCGGCGTAACGGAATGGATTCTATGGTCTGCGCGCGTCGCTTCGCTCCTTGCTCCGCCATAGAATGACGACCCGCGAGCGGCCGTGGCCACTTATCGACGTCAGCGATGGCGCTAATCGCTTAGCATCTTGTCCAGCGCCGCCTGTTCCTCGGCACTCAGAGTGCTACCCGATGTCGGGCGGCGCGAGCGGGCGCTGAGCACGATGAACAGACCGCCGGCCAGAAGCAGAAGCACCGGCGTACCCCACAAAAGCGCGGTGCGCAGGCTGAAGCGCGGCTTGAGCAGCACGAACTCGCCATAGCGCGAAACGATATAGTCCATCACCTGCTGGTCGGTGTCGCCGGCAACGAGGCGCTGGCGCACCAGGACGCGCAGGTCCCGGGCAAGATCGGCGTCGGATTCGTCGATCGACTGGTTCTGGCAGACCATGCAGCGCAGGCCTTCCGACAGCGCGCGCGCCCTCGCCTCCAATGCGGGGTCCTGCAGCACTTCATCAGGCTTCACCGCCTGGGCTGGGCCGGCGAAAAACAGCGCCAGCAACAGGACCAGCGGAACGAGCGAAAACTTCGCCTTCATGTCGAGCTCGCCGATACCGTGGCGGCAGCCGGCTTGCGGCGCTTGGCCGGCGCGCCGACGCGCAGGCGACGGTCGAGCAGCGACATGGCGGCGCCCGCCATCATCACCAGTCCGCCGCCCCAGATCAGCGTCACCAGCGGCTTCCACCAGAGGCGCACGACGACGGAGCCGTCGTTGTTCTCGTCGCCGAGCGACAGATAAAGCTGGCTCAACCCAATCGTCCTGATGCCGGACTCCGTCGTCACCGTCTGGCGCACCGGATAGAAGCGTTTCGCGGAGGTGATTGCGTCATCGGCGTTGCCGTCGGCGCCTACCAGCAGGAAGCGGCCGCGATCCTCGGTGAAGTTCGGGCCTTTCTGCGGGGAGAGCCCCTCGAAGCGCAGCGTGTGGCCGGAGAGCTCCACCGTCTCGCCGGGATGCATCGAGAGGATTTTCTCCGTGCCGAAGCAGAGCGTGCCGACAATGCCGAGCAAGGTCAGCCCGAGGCCAAGATGGGCCAGCGCCGTGCCGAAGACGGAGCGCGGCAGGCCGGCGAAGCGGCGCAGCATGATGCCCGGCGCCACCGAACCGAAACCGGATTTGACCGCAAGGTCGGTCAGTGCACCGGCGACCAGCCAGACGGCGAGGCCGACGCCGAGTGCCGCGAACACCGAGGCGCCGTCGATGAACAGGCCAGTGACCAGCATCGCGGCGATTGCCAGGGCGAAGGCCGCCATCAGCCGCTGCGAGGCGGCAATGACGTCGCCGCGTTTCCAGGCGAGCAAGGGGCCGAACGGCACGATCGCGAGCAGCGGCAGCATCAGCGGGCCGAAGGTCAGGTCGAAGAAGGGCGCGCCGACCGAGATCTTGCCGCCGGTGAGCGCCTCCAGCGCCAGCGGGTAGAGCGTGCCGACCAGCACCGTCGCCGTGGCGGTGGTGAGAAAGAGGTTGTTCAGCACCAGCGCGCCCTCGCGCGAGATCGGATGGAACAGGCCGCCCGCCGTCAGCCGCGAGGCGCGCAGCGCAAACAGCGCCAGCGAGCCGCCGATGAACAGCGTGAGGATGCACAGGATGAAGACGCCGCGCGCCGGATCGGTGGCAAAGGCGTGCACCGAGGTCAGCACGCCGGAACGCACCAGGAAAGTGCCGAGCAGCGACAGCGAGAAGGTCAGGATGGCGAGCAGCAGCGTCCAGATCTTCAGCGCCGAACGCTTCTCCATGACGATCCCCGAGTGGAGCAGCGCGGTGCCGGCAAGCCAGGGCATGAAAGAGGCGTTCTCGACCGGATCCCAGAACCAGAAGCCACCCCAACCGAGCTCGTAATAGGCCCAGTAGGAGCCCATGGCGATGCCGCCGGTCAAAAACATCCAGGCGACAAGCGTCCAAGGCCGCACCCAGCGTGCCCAGGAGGCGTCGATGCGCCCCTCGATCAGCGCCGCGACCGAGAAGGAGAAGCAGATCGAGAAGCCGACATAGCCGAGATAGAGCATCGGCGGGTGGATCGCGAGGCCGAGATCCTGCAGGATCGGGTTGAGGTCGCGGCCCTCGATCGGCGCCGGGTTGAGGCGGATGAAGGGGTTGGACGTCGCCAGGATGAACAGGAAGAAGGCAGCGCCGATCATGCCCTGCACGGCCAGTACATTGGCCTTGAGCGTTGACGGCAGGTTGTTGCCGAAGACCGCGACCAGCGCGCCGAAGAAGGTCAGAATCAGCACCCACAGCAGCATCGAGCCTTCGTGGTTCCCCCAGGTGCCGGTGATCTTGTAGATCATCGGCTGCAGCGAATGGGAGTTCTCCCACACGCTCGCCACCGAGAAGTCGGAGCCGGCATAGGCGCTGGCGAGGGCAGCGAAGGACAGCGCGGTCAACGCGAAGCCGGTGACCGTGACCGGACCGCCGACCGCCATCAGGCGCTGATTGCCGGTGCGGGCGCCGACGAGCGGCACCAGCATCTGCACCAGCGACAGAGCGAAGGCCAGCACGAGCGCGAAATGTCCGGTCTCAACCATCAATTTGTGCTTTCTTGCCAGACGCCCTTGGCCTTCAGGCCGTCGGCGACTTCCTTGGGCATGTAACGCTCGTCATGCTTGGCCAAAACGCTGTCGGCGACGAACACGCCGTCCGGGCCGAAAGCGCCCTCGGTGATGACGCCCTGATCCTCGCGGAACAGGTCGGGCAGGATGCCGGTATAGGTGACCTTGACCGATTTCTGCTTGTCGGTGACCGAAAAGGCGACGGTGGCGCCATGGCCGCGCACGATGGTGCCCTTCTCGACGAGACCGCCGAGCCGGATGCGTTGTCCGGGCGGCAAACTCGCCGTGGCGAGATCGGCCGGCATGTAGAAATAGGAGGCCTTCTGTCCAAGCGCATAGAAGGTGAGGCCGGCAGCGGCGCCGAGGAAAGCCAGCCCCGCCACGATCACCGACAGTCGCTTCTGCTTGCGCGTCATTGCCTTACTCCGTCGCCGTTATGCCGAGCGAGGCGGCAAAGGCGGTGAATTTCCTGGCCTGTTCACTATCCGCCCCGAAGGCGGCGACAGCGCGGCCGAGCGCGGCCCGCGCCTGGTCGGCCTTGCCAAGCACGACATAGGAACGGATGAGCCGCATCCATCCTTCCTCGTCACGCGGATTCTGCTTCAATTTGTCGTCCAACCCGGCGACCATGGTCTCGATCATCGCCTGCCGGTCCTGCGGCGACATCTGTTGCGCGGCTTCCACCTGCCGCGCATCCGGGCCGTTGGCCGGCGTGCCGGCCGCGACAGCCGGTTCGCCCGCCTCGGCAAGCGCCTGCTGAACGGCGTTGCGCCAGGGCGAATCCGGCGCCAGCTGGCCGAGCATCTTTTGCCAGGCGGTGACGGCCTCGGCCTTCTTGCCTTCCTGGGCGAGGCCGACGCCCAAGTAGAAATTCGCCTTGGCGTTGGCCGGATCGAGCTTCAGGGCAGCCTCGAAGGCGCTTTGGGCGTCGGCCGAAACGATGCCACCGGCAGCATTGGCGATCGCCTCGCCGAGACCCGACTGGCGCACGGCACTGTCGCCGTCGAGGCGGATGGCGTTGCGATAGGCGGTCACGGCGTCAGGAAAGCGCTGCAGCCGAAGATAGATCGGCGCCAGCACATCCCAACCCTTGCCGTCCGACGGATTGGCGGCGAGATGGGCTTCGGCGCGGGCGACCAGTTCGTCGACCGAGGAATCAGCCGGGTTCTTGGCCAGACGTTCGGCCAGCGGCTGCGAGGGCAGATCGGGAGAGCCGAGCATGCCGTAGAGCCCCCAGCTCAACAGGGGAACCGCAAGCACGGCCACGCTGGCGACCCATCTGGCGCTGCGCGCGGGCCTGGGCGTCGCCGCGCCCGGCTGCAAAGCCGCGCCCAGACGCAGGATGCGCCGGCCGATCTCGGCACGCGCCTCCTCGGCCTCGCCGGGCTGGATCAGGCCGCGCGCCATGTCGCGGTCGAGCTCGGAAAGCTGGTCGCGATAGACTTCGAGATCGTGATCGCCAGCCGGCGACGCGCCCTTTATGCCGCCGGTGAGCGGCAACAGCACCGCCAGGCTGGCGCCCAGCGTGAGGATTGCGGCTATGACCCAGAACAGCATGCCTATTCCAATAGCGGCAGAGCCCTGCCCTGCCAACACGACCATCGTGCGACGCTTTGACGGCAGACGCCGTCGGCCGCAGGCCTAATTCCGTCCGAAAGCCGTCAGGTCAGCGGCGTCCAGCTGCCATCGGCGTTGCGGCAGGCGGTGCCGCGCGCGGTGACGCCCGCGCCGCTGGTATAGACGGTGTGGGTGTACTGGCGGCAATCCTGCGAGCCGACCCGGTAGGGCTGGGCGGCGACGACCTCGCCATAATGCGAGGAGTTGTCGCTCTTCCACGTCACTTTCTGGCCACTGGTGTTGTATTCCAGCGCCTTGTATTCCGCTTCCAGGCCTTTGCGCTTTTCGGCATCGCTGAGGCCCGAGCCGACCGATCCGCCGATAAGCCCGCCATTCATGGCCGAAACGATGCTGGTCGAGACCTTGCCGCCGGCGGGCGGCGTGGAAACAGGCGTGACCGGAGAGGTTGGACCGCCCCTGCCGAGCGTCGTGCAGCCGGAAACGGCGAGCAGGGCGGAAACGAGCGCGACGCGGATCTTCATGCCAACAACCGGTTCTCTTGAGCAGGATGAGCTGGGGGCTGCGTCATCGGGGAGGATATCGAGCCCATAGTGTTGACATTTGTCGGAAATTTGGCCGCCAGCCCTCGCTCGCAAATCGAAAAAAAACATCATTGAAGGCTCCGCAATCTCACCACCGCCCTCAAGCCGCCCATGCCGGACCGTTCCAGCGCCAGCGAGCCTCCATACTCGTTGACGAGGTCGGCGACAATGGCGAGCCCGAGCCCTGTTCCCGGCTTCGTCTCATCGAGTCTCTTGCCACGCTTCAACACCTCCCGCGCACTGTCCTCGGGAATGCCCGGGCCGTCATCCTCTATAACGATTTCAAACAGGTTGCCGCTTCCCGAAATAGTGGCGATCGTCACGGCGACGGCGCCCTTAGCCCATTTCATCGCATTGTCGAGCAGATTGCCGAGCAGTTCCTCCAGATCCTCGCGCTCGCCGGCAAAGACGATCTCCGCCGACGGCAGCGACAGCGTCAGCCTGGACTGCGGGTTGAGTTTCCGCAGCACGCGCACCATGCGCTCGACCAGCGGCGAAACCGGCGTGCGGAAGACGACGCTGTCGCGCTGCGCGGCGACGCGGGCGCGCTGCAGATAGTGGTCGACCTGCTTCTGCATGGAGGCGGCCTGCTCGGCGATCAACTGACCCTTGGCGCCGCCAAGCGCCCGGCCTTCATTGATCAGCACGGCGAGCGGCGTCTTCAGCGAGTGGGCAAGGTTGCCGACCTGGGTGCGCGAGCGCTCGACGATGCGCCGGTTGTTCTCGATCAACGCATTGGTCTCGTTGGCGAGCGGCTCGATCTCGGCCGGGAATCTGCCGTCGAGCCGCTGGGCGGTGCCTTCGCGCACCATGGCCAGCGCATTGCGGACCCGGCGCAAAGGCTGGAGACCCAAGAGGATGGCGATGGCGTTGATGGCGATCATGCCGACGCCGAACAGCGACAGATAGGTGAGCAGGCGGCGCTGGAAGCTGGCGATCTCCTGCTCGAGCTCGCTGTGATTGCCCATGACGCGGAAACGGGCGGCGCGGTTCTTCGCGTCCAGCACGAACTCGCTCTCGAAAACTTCGAGCTGCTCGCCCTTTATGCCCTCCATCGAATAGCTGCGCTGGAAGTTCGAGTTGAAGGGCACTTCCGCGACGCTCGGCGACAGGAGTGAAGTCGTCATCGAGGAGGAATGGATTTCGCCATGCACGCCTTCGGAAGCAGGCTCGACCGACCAGTACCAGCCGGAATTCGGCTCGGAAAAGCGCAGATCGCCGAGGTCGGGCGAGCCGGTCAGCGCGCCGTTGTCGGAAATGCCGACGGAACCGATCAGGTTGAACAGATGCGCCGAAAGCAGGCTGTCGAAGCCGCGTTCGCTGGCCTGGCGGTAAAGCGTGGTGATGAGGGTGAAGATGACGACCAGCGTCAGGATCGCCCAGATGGTGGAAAAGGCGATGACGCGGAAGGTCAGCGAGCGCGGCCAGAGCCGCAGCTTCGACAGCCCCGCGCCTATGGTTGGCTTCAGCGGTTCCGCGTCACGCCTCCGGCTCACGCATGCGATAGCCCATGCCACGCACGGTTTCGATCATGTCGATGCCCATCTTCTTGCGAAGCCGGCCGACAAACACCTCGATAGTGTTGGAATCGCGATCGAAATCCTGGTCGTAGAGATGCTCGACCAGTTCGGTGCGCGACACCACCTCGCCCATATGATGCATCAGGTAGGCGAGCAGCCGGAACTCGTGCGAGGTGAGTTTGAGCGGCACGCCGTTGACGTCGGCCTTGGACGCCTTGGTGTCGAGGCGCAGCGGCCCGCAGGTGAGCTCGGATGATGCATGGCCGGCCGCGCGGCGGATCAGCGCCCGCACCCGCGCCAGCACCTCCTCGATGTGGAAGGGTTTGGTCACATAGTCGTCGGCGCCGGCGTCGATGCCGGCCACCTTGTCGCTCCAGCGGTCGCGCGCGGTCAGGATCAGCACCGGCATCTTGCGGTCGCCGCGGCGCCAGCGCTCGACGACGCTGATGCCGTCCATCTGCGGCAGGCCGATATCGAGGACCACGGCATCGTAAGGCTCGGTGTCGCCAAGGAAGTGCCCCTCCTCGCCGTCATAGGCGCGGTCGACCACATAGCCGGCGTCGACCAGCGCGTCGGCCAGCTGCCGGTTGAGATCCTTGTCATCCTCGACGACGAGCACGCGCATGGGTTGAAGCCTGTTGCTGGGGAGACGTATAGGCCGATTCCGCCGGCCTGGGAAACGAGTGAGGTCAGCTCATCGGGACGACGATTTCCGAGCGGCGCGGACGCTGTCCGTCCTTGCCGGGGACCAGCACGACGATGACGCAGACCTGCTGGCCGCCCCGCGTCGCCTGCGAGGCCTTGGCCAGCGTGCCGCCATTCTGCGCGGCGACCTGCTGGCCGATGGCGTAGCAATCGCCGGCGGCAAGCACGACCGGCTGGTCGACCGACGGGACGATGACCGGCATTGCCGTCGTCTGCGACGCAAAGAGGCCGGCTGCGGCAAGCGCCAGCACTGCTTTGCGGAGATGGGAGCCAAGGTTGGTCATGATCACGGTTCTAACGCATATGGGCTGAACGTGAAATGAACGGTGAACAATCGAAAATCCATGCCCGCCATTCCCCTGCGCGAGACAAATGAATGCACCCTGTGACGCCAGTGCAGTCGCCAGGGGCTCCCTCAGGCCCCGGGTGCAAATTCATAGCCGGAAAATCAGTCGGCCCGCTACGCTTTTCGGATGCGGATTCTCCATCCAGCCCTAGCGTTTCACCGTTTCATGGAAACGGCGAACCGCCCTATCTCTCTAATTTAACGCAATTCCGCACGGAAAACCGATCACACTTTTCCTGGAATTGCTCCGGTGTAGGAACGCCGCACGACCATGGGAGCACGCGATGACGCGCGAGGATATTGCCGATCTCTATCGGGGCTACATCGCCTGCCTGAACGACCAGGAGTGGGACAATCTCGGCCGCTTCGTCGGCGACGAGGTGCAGTACAATGGCGAGACGATCGGGCTTTCGGGTTATCGCCGTATGCTGGAAGGCGATTTCGAGGCCATTCCCGACCTGCGCTTCAACATCGAACTCCTGATTTCGGAGCCGCCGCGCGTGGCGGCGCGACTGCATTTCGACTGCCGGCCCAAGGGCGTGCTGTTCGGCCTGCCGGTGCACGGCAGGCGGGTTTCTTTCGCCGAGAACGTCTTCTACGAATTCCACGACCGACGGATTCGCGAGGTCTGGTCGGTCATCGACAAGGCCGCCATCCAGGCGCAGCTCTGAGGTCCGCCAGCCTCTCAGGCGTCTTCCTGCGTCAAGGCGTGGAAGCGCAGCAATCCATGATGGACCGCAAGGTCCTCGTCATAGCGCGCCTCGGCGAATTCCAGCGACAGGCGCGTCTGACCGCGCGAGCCGATGGAAAGTGCTGCGCCATCGAGGCGCGCCTTGATGCTGTCCATGATGAGGCGCGTCTCGGCCTCGCCTTGAGCCTTCGACCAGACGTGCAAGGTGATGAGTTGGTCGCCATCGTTGTCGGCGCCGGTGTCCAGGTCGAAGGCACTGGTACGGCCGTAGGTCACGTGTGGAAAGGCGGCCTTGTCGTTCGCCTGTTCGAGCAGGCCAGCGCCGCCGAGAAGCGCCGATAGCGACGCATCGGTCTTAAGCCTCAGGAACAAGGCCTGCATCAGATCGCTAGGCGCCGTCATCTACCGTCCATCGCCAACACATGTCTCCGCGCCGCAGCCAATTCCGGCAACGTAGCCGCGCTCGCGATCCGATGCCAGATCGCGAATCGGTTTGACTATAGCGTGAAGGGCGAAGGTCTCGAATTTATTACGTTTTCGTCAAATCATGAGACCGGAGCCGCGCCGCCTTCCTCGGTGCGCTTGGCAATGAACTCGTCGAGCACGCCCGCGGTGGCGGCAGCGGAGGCCGGCGGCTGGAAATCGGAAAGAATCCGCTTCCAGATGCCGGTCGCGCGCTCCGTGGCGGTCTTGCCGCCGGCTTGCGTCCAATTGCCGAAATTCGACCAGTCGGCCACCAGCGGCTCATAGAAGGCGGTGCGGTAGCGCGTCATGGTATGCGCCGCCGAGAAGAAATGGCCGCCGGGCTGCACTTCGGCGATGGCCTCGAAGCCGATCGCATCCTCGTCGCCCGGGGTCTTCGCGCAAAGCTCTGCGACCGTCTGCAAGGCTTCGATGTCGGTGATCAGCTTCTCGAGGGAAACGCTCAAACCGCCTTCCAGCCAGCCGGCGGCATGGATGCAGACGGTCGCGCCGGCCAGCACCGAGCCCCACAGCGCGAACTGCGTCTCGTGCGCTGCCTGCGCGTCGGAGATATTGGCGGCGCTGCCGCCGCCGGATCGCCATGGCAGGCCGGTGAAACGCGCAAGCTGGCCCGCGCCGAGCGTGGCCTTGACATGCTCTGGCGTGCCGAAGGCCGGCGCGCCCGACTTCATGTCGACATTGGAGGAGAAGGAACCATAGACCACAGGCGCGCCTGGGCGCGCGATCTGGGCGAGCGTCAGGCCCGCCAGCGCCTCGGCATGCTGCAGCGTCAGCGCGCCGGCAACCGTGATCGGCGCCATCGCGCCTGCCAGGCAGAAGGGCGTGATGATCGATATCTGGCCGGCGCGGGCGAAGTCGATGATGCCCTGCGCCATCGGGATGTCGAGTTGTCGCGGCGAGTTGGTGTTGATGACCGTGTAGCTATGGGCGCTGCCGGCAAACTCGTCTTCGGACAGGCCGCGCGCCAGCCGGATCATCTCGAAACTGTCCTCGACCTGCGGCGTGCCGCGGGCAAAGACGAAAGGCACCTTATCGGACAGCGTCAGTTGCGCCCGGCCGGTGGCATAGTGGCGAAAGCGCGTGTCGATGTCCTGCGGCTCGACGCAGGGGCCGAGCATATGCAGCACGTCGAAATGCTGGATCAGCTTGATGAATTCCTCGAAGGCCTGGAGCGTGCCCGGCCGGCGGCCGCGCTCGAGATCGGTGACGTTCGGGGCGCCGGAGCCGGCCAGGAAGGTCATCGAGCCGAGCTCGAGCATCAGATCCCGCGAGCGGTCGCCGCCAAGGGCGGGAATCGCGCGCGGCGCCGCGGCAAGTGCTGCCTCGACCATGTCGCGGCCGATCCTGACCATCTGGCTGTCTTCGTCGACCAATGCGCCGGCCCTGGCGTAGATCGCGCGGGCCTCGGGCAGCAGCACCTTGATGCCGAGCTCCTCCAGCACGCGCAGCGCGGTAGCGTGGATCGCGGCGACCTGGTCGTCGGAAAAGATCGGCTGCGGCAGGAAGGGGTTCTTCAGCGACCGATAATTCGGATGGCGACTGGATTCGCTGCCCGCCTCGCCCGTGCGCCCACGTCGGCGTTCGCGCCTCAGATCGCGCGCGGCCTCGTCAACCATGGCAGATCCTCCTCATTGCCGCATCGCCTTGCCTTCAGCGTCGTAGGGCGAGGCCGCGATGACGCGCGCCGGCCGTTCGACCCCGACAATGTGTACGGAAAGCTCGGTGCCCTCCCCGGCGAAATCGTCATCGAGCAACGCCAGGGCGACGCTCTTGCCGAGCGTGTAGCCGTAACCGCCGGAAGTGACGAAGCCGATGCGCCGGCCCTTGGACCAGACCGGCTCGAAGCCGCTCGCATCGGCGTCGACAGCGTCGACCTCCAGCGTCACGATGCGCCCGGAAACACCGGCCTCACGCTCTTTCAGCGCCGCTTCGCGGCCAACGAAATCGCCCTTGTCGAAGGCGATGAAGCGGTCGAGCCCGGTCTGGCCGGGCGTGTAACCTTGCGTGAATTCGCGCGACCAGATGCCGAAACTCTTTTCCAGCCTGAGCGAATTCAGCGCGTAATAGCCGATCTCGGCCAAGCCGAGGTCTTCGCCGGCGGCAAGCAGCGTCTCACGCAGGCTCGAATGCAAGGTGGCCGGGCAGTTGATCTCGAAGCCGAGCTCGCCGGCAATGGACAGCCGCGCCACCCGGGCTCGCGCCATGCCGATGTCGAACGCGCCGCAGGACATGAACGGCAGGGTTTTGGCGGAGATGTCCTGATGGGTAGTGCGTTCGACGATCCGACGTGCGTTCGGACCGGTGACGAGGAAGCCGGACATGGCGTCCGAGATGTCGGTGATGGAGACGCCTTCGGCGATGTGCGCCTCGAACCAGCGCATGTGGAATTCGCGCAAATAGTAGGAGCCCATGATCCAGTATTCGCCGCCGCCCCAGTTGAGCACGGTGAGATCCCCCTTCAGCCGGCCGTCGGCCCCAAGCATCGGCGCCAGCTTCGCGCGGCCGGGCTTCGGCAGCCGGCAGGCGAGCAGCCGGTCGAGCCAGGCCTCGGCGCCCGGGCCTGACACGGCATAGCGCGAGAAGGCCGTCGTATCGACGAGACCGGCGGCGCGGCGGACCTGCAGCACCTCGTCGCCGACGATCTCGAAAGCGTTGGAGCGCTTCAGCGTCGTCTCCTCGCGGAATCCCACCGGCGCGAAATAGGCCGGGATCTCCAGGCCCCAGGATGCCGTCCATTCGGCGCCGGCGGCGCTCATGCCGTCATAGGCGCCCGGACGCTTCAGCGGCCGGCCGGCAGGCAGGCGCTCGTTGGGGAAGGTCATGACGAAGCGGCGGGCATAGAACTGGCCCGTGTTTTGCCGCAGATACTCGCGGTTGGCGGCGAAGGCGCCATAGCGGGCGATGTCCATGCCGAAGATGTCGGCTTGCGGCTCGCCGTAGATCATCCACTCGGCCAGCGACTTGCCGACGCCGCCGCCCTGGCTGAAGCCGGCCATGACGCCGCAGGCGACCCAGTAGTTCTTCAGCCCCCTGGCCGGGCCGACCAGCGGATTGCCGTCCGGCGTGAAGGTGAAGGCGCCGTTCACCCATTTGCGGATGCCGGCCTTCGCCAGGCAGGGGAAGCGCTGATAGGCCTTGGAGAGCTCCGGGCTGATGCGGTCGATGTCCTCGGGGATCAGCTCGATGCCGTAATTCCAGGGCGCGCCGTCCATGTTCCAGTGTTTCGGGTTCTGCTCGTAGACGCCGAGCAGGACGCCCTTGCGCTCCTGACGCAGGTAGGAGAAGCCGTCGAGATCGACGGCCAGGCCGAGCTCCTTGTCGAGGGCTGCGACTTCGGGAATGTCCTCGGTGACGAAATAATGATGCTCCATCGGCGTCACCGGAAGGTCGACGCCGGCCATCAGCCCTACCTGCTTGGCCCACAGGCCGCCGGCATTGACGACATGCTCGGTGACGATCGTGCCCTTTTCGGTGACCACGTCCCAGCCGCCATCGGCGCGCGGTTCCAGCTCGATGACGCGGTTGCGCAGGATTACATCGGCGCCGCGCTTTCTGGCGGCGCCGGCATAGGCGTGCGTGGTGCCATAGGGATCGAGATGGCCCTCGTTGGAATCATAGAGGCCGCCGAGCACGTCGCTGACATCGACGATCGGGCAGATCTCCTTGATCTCCTCGGGCGTCACCAGTCGGGCCGTCTCGATGCCGACCGACTGAAACACCGCCCAGGCCGATTTCAGCCATTCCCAGCGCTGCGGGTCGCTCGCCATATTGACGCCGCCGGTCATGTGCAGGCCGGCATTCTGGCCCGACTCGGCCTCGATCTCGCGGTAGAGTTTGATCGTGTAGTCCTGCAGCGCCGCGACATTGGGATCGGCGTTGAGCGCGTGAAAGCCGGCGGCCGCATGCCAGGTCGAGCCAGCCGTCAGCTCGGCGCGCTCGATCAGCGCGACGTCGTTCCAGCCGAACCGCGTGAGATGGTAGAGCACCGAGGCGCCGACCACGCCTCCCCCGATGACGACTGCCCGGTAATGCGATTTCACGAGCCTCTCCCTCTCGTTGGAGGCTCCACCAATACACCTTCTGGACATATGTGTCTAGACACTTCTGTCCAGAGCTTGCGTTGCGTTTCGCGCCATGCCTATTGTGCGGCCATGATCATGACCGCTCCCCAGGCCGAACCGACGCCCGGCAACATCAAGGTTACGCGCTCCGACTGGATCAAACTGGCGCTCGATATGCTGATTTCAGACGGTATCGAGAGCGTGCGCGTGCTGACGCTCGGCCAGAAGCTCGGCGTGTCGCGCTCGAGCTTCTACTGGTATTTCAACAGCCGGCAGGACCTGCTCGACCAGTTGCTTGCGCATTGGCACGACACCAACACCACGGCGATCGTCGAGCGTGCCCGCCGGCCGGCGGAGACCATCATCATGGGCGTGATGAACGTCTTCGAATGCTGGGCCGACGAGCGCCTGTTCGACCCCAGGCTCGATTTCGCCGTTCGCGAATGGGCCAGGCGCGCGGCCGACGTGCGGCGCATGATCGACCAGGCCGACGACGAGCGTCTCAGCGCCATCCGCGACATGTACCGCCGGCACGGCTATGACGGCGAGGACGCCTTCATCCGCGCCCGCGTCCTCTATTACATGCAGATCGGCTATTATGTGCTCGACCTCAAGGAACCGGTCGAGGCGCGCGTCAGCCATCTCGCCGCCTATCTGCGTTCCTTCACCGGCCAGGAGCCGACCGAGGCGGATGTGGCGCATTTCATGCGCTTCATCGCGGCGCGGTGATATAGTCTGCCGTCCACGGCCAGGGCGCAACCAATCAACAAAGCTTGCGCTGTTGCTTCGCTGCCCTTGTGAGCGATGCTAAAATGGTCGATTAGTCTTGCGGGGGAGGCGCCCGAAACTGCCATGCAGTTTCCGGGCGAAAGTGCGTTGGGGCGGAAGTCTGGAATGGCAAGTCCTTCGAAACCAAGCAAGAGAAGAGGTCGTATCGCTTCGGCTCTGCTCGCTGTGGACGCCTGGCTCGATTCCTCGCTCTACGAGATCGGTTTCAAGGCCCGCGAATTCTGGGAAGCGGCGACCATCTTTTCCCGGCGGTTCCGGGTGCATGGCTGGCGCCGCGCCATCATCGAGGTGCTGAGCGAAGGTTTCACCATGGGCGCCGGCGGCTTCGTGGTGCTGCTCGCGCTTGCCATGCCTGCCTTCGACATCACCACCGGCGACTGGCGCAATCAGGGCGACTTCGCCGTCACCTTCCTCGATCGCTACGGCAACGAGATCGGCCAGCGCGGCATCATCCAGCGCGATTCCGTGCCGGTCGACGAGATGCCGGACATCGTCATCAAGGCGGTGCTGGCGACCGAGGACCGGCGTTTCTTCGACCATTACGGCATCGACGTGCTGGGCCTGTCGCGCGCGGTCTTCGAGAATGTGCGCGCCAATTCGGTGGTCCAGGGCGGCTCCAGCATCACCCAGCAGCTCGCCAAGAACCTGTTCCTGTCCAACGAGCGCACCCTCGAGCGCAAGATCAAGGAAGCCTTCCTGTCGCTGTGGCTGGAGGCGAACCTGTCCAAGAAGGAGATCCTGCAGCTCTATCTCGATCGCGCCTATATGGGCGGCGGCACGTTCGGCATCGAGGCGGCGGCGGATTTCTATTTCGGCAAGAGCGTCAAGGACCTGAGCCTTGCCGAGGCGGCGATGCTGGCCGGGCTGTTCAAGGCCCCGACCAAATACGCCCCGCACATCAACCTGCCGGCGGCCCGTGCCCGCGCCAATGTCGTGCTGTCCAACCTGGTCGATGCCGGCTTCATGACCGAAGGCCAAGTGCTGCAGGCGCGGCTGCATCCGGCCGACGTCGTCGACCGCGGCGAGCAGAAGAGCCCGGATTATTTCCTCGACTGGGCCTTCGACGAGGTGAAGAAGATCGCCAAGCCCGGCCAGCACTCGCTGGTCGCCCACACCACTTTCGACGCCAACATCCAGAAGGCGGCCGAGGAGTCGGTCGAGTTCCATCTTCGCCAGTTCGGCAAGGAATACAACGTCACCGAAGGCGCGGTGGTGGTGATCGAGACCAACGGCGCGGTGCGTGCCATCGTCGGTGGCCGCGACTATGGCACCAGCCAGTTCAACCGCGCCACCAAGGCGCTGCGCCAGACCGGTTCATCGTTCAAGCCCTATGTCTATGCCACCGCCATGGAACATGGTTTCACGCCGGACTCGGTGGTTTCCGGTGGCCCTATCAGCTGGGGCAGTTGGTCGCCGCACAATTACAATGGCGGCTCGGCCGGCAACGTCACGCTGCTTACGGCGATCGCCAAGTCGATCAACACCGTGCCGGTGCGGCTCGCCAAGGATTATCTGGGCATTGGACCGATCAAGGCGATGGCCGAATCGATGGGTGTCGAATCGCCGCTGGAATCGCACAAGACCATGGTGCTCGGCACCTCGGGCATGACGGTGATGGACCAGGCGACCGGCTACAGCGTCTTTGCGCAGAACGGTTTCGTCGGCTCGCGCCACGGCATCACCCAGCTCGTCACCCGCACCGGCGACGTGGTCTATGACTGGGCCAAGGACGCGCCGCCACCACATCGGGTGCTGTCGGAAAAGGCGCTGAAATATATGAACACCATGCTGGCGGCGGTGCCGGTCATAGGCACCGCGCGGCGCGCGCAACTGCCCAACATTGTCGTCGCCGGCAAGACCGGGACGACACAATCCTACCGCGATGCCTGGTTCGTCGGCTTCACCGGCAACTACACCGCCGCCGTCTGGCTCGGCAATGACGACTTCACGCCGACCAATAAAATGACCGGCGGTTCGCTGCCGGCGATGGTCTGGCAGCGGCTTATGGTCTACGCGCATCAGAACATCGACCTGAAGCCGATCCCGGGCATCGATCATCCGTGGGTCGACCCGGAGGTCGCGGCCAAGGCCGAGGAAGCGGCGAAGAAGGAAGCCGACGCGGCGGCGGCGCAGGCCGAGGCCGAACGCCCGCCGGTGCTTTCCGGCCGCACCACCCAGACGCTGAGGGAAATGAGCAAGGCGTTCCAGGCCGCCCCCGTGCTGGGCGCCCCCACCCTGCCGGAGACGCTTTCGGCGCTTTAGCACGGCCCTCGCGTGAAGCCGGCTTGCCACGGCACCCCGCGCCGCGATATCCCGGGCAACCTCCTCTGTTTGCGGCTCTCATGCTCAAGAACGCCATCCTGACGCTGCTTTCGCTTGCCATGGCCATCGGGCTTGGCGGCTACAGCGTCTGGTATGCGCTCAACGCGCAGGACGGCGTCGGCGCGATCCGCATCGGCCAATGGACCGCCTTCCCCGAAGTCGGGACGCTGGCGGCCGACCCTTATTCCAAGGCGCGCGTGGCGCGCGAGGGCGTGCTGGCGCTCGGCCAGGCCGAGGGGCTTGCCTTCGTGGCCGAGCGCGACGATGCGGGCGAGCCGCTGAAACGCGAATGCGCCTACACGGTCGAAGGCGGTTACCCCACCGCCCGCTTCTGGACGCTCTATGCCGCCGACCAGTCGCTTGGCGTGATCGACACAGGCAAGCCGAGGCAGTCGGCGCTGCAATCCTACGAAGTGCTGCGCCAGCCCGACAATTCCGTCGTCATTTCCGTCGGCAATCGCCCGGCTCCCGGCAACTGGCTGCTGACCGGCGGTTCCGGCAAGATGTATTTCGTGCTGACCTTCTACGACACGCCGATCGCCTCGAGCACCGGCCTCTCGGACGTCACGCTGCCGCGCATCCTGAAGGCGGGCTGCAATGCGTAGCCTGCTGCACGCCCTCATCCTCGGCCTGCTCGGCGCCGGCATCGTGCACATCGTGGTGCTGTTCCTGGTGCCGGAATTTTCCGAACGCGATGCCTGGTCGCGGCTGGCGATGGCTTCTGACCTCTACAAGATGACGCGGCTCGACGCCGAGGCCGGCGGCGCGCCGGTGGTGAAATCGGTCGATCCGCTGTTTTATGCCGCCGCCTGCCGATTCGATCTCACGGACGGGCTGGTCAGGATCAAGGCGCCCGGCGACGTGCCGTTCTGGTCGGCCTCGGTCTATGACCGCAGCGGCCACAACATCTATTCCTTCAACGATCACAACGCCAATGGCGAAAAACTCGATGCCATCGTGCTGACGCCGGCGCAGATGATCGACGTGCGGCGCGACCTTCCGGAGGATCTGCAGGGCGCGATCTTCGTCGAGGCGCCGATCGATGAAGGCATCTTCGTCGTCCGCGCCTTCGTGCCGGACGAGAGCTGGAAGCCGATCGTGTCGCGCTTCCTCGAGCAGAGCGCCTGCGAATTGCAGGATTACTGAGAAAGGCGCCCGATCAGTGATGCGGCTTGGCAGGTGGCGGGGAGCGCGGCCTGTCGGGGCCGCTCTCGCCGGGCCGTGCCTCACCGACCTGCGGATGCAACTCATAACGGACGCCGGGGAATATGATGACCGCCGCCGCCGTCGTGGTGTCGTGACTTGCTCGATTTACAGGTGCCGCTCGCGGCACAAAAGACAGGACCATGCCCATGGTTCGCGCATTCCCTCTCGGTTTCCCCGGAGCACAACGCAACGCCTCCAAAGTTGATTAAGAGGCGTAGAGGGTTAACGGAGCGCTAACGGATCGCGGCTAATTTGATGTTTGTTTTCCTGAAGGTGCGAAACCGGCCCGGCCGGATCGTGCGGTTCGGGAGTGTGTCGAGTGTCGGGCGTATCCTCCGTGTCATCTTCGGATTTCAGGCAAATCGCTATCCGGACCGAAGCTGGAAAGGCCGAAAGGCTGTTCCGCGCCGCCGTGTCGGCGTTTTGCTCGCTGACGCGCCCGTCGCGCCGCGAGATCGCCCAGCTCGAAGACCTGACGCTGCCGCTGTTCGACGAGGTTTCTGTCGAGTCGCGCCGCTATGTCGCCGCTGCCCTTTCCGAATGCGAATATGCGCCGGCCGCGCTGGTGCGGCGGCTGGCCGAAGAGCCGGTCGAGATCGCAGCCTCCCTGCTCACCCGCTCCAACGCGCTGAGCGACATCGACCTCATCGCGCTGATCGGCCGGCACGGGCTGCCGCACGCGCGCGCCATCGCGCGCCGCAAGGAGCTCAACCCGACGATCGCCGACCTGATTCGCGCGCTGGAAAGGCCGGCGCTGGTCAAGACGCGGCCGCCCGAGACGGTCACCAGGCTTGCGCCGAAACCGGAGGCGATGGCCAAGGCGGACGACCGCCCCGCGCACGGCGAAGCAGCGGAGAACGCGCGGCGCCGCCTGCGGTCGATGATGCGCCCGACCGGTGACGCTGCCGACGTCAATACCTTCCTCGGCCAGCCGGCCTATGTGAAACTGCGCGAGACGGCGCTGACGGGGAACGCGGCCTTCTTCCAGACCGCGCTTGCCGACGCGCTGGATATCGACTTCGCGACGGCCCGTTCGGTGACCGGGCAGTCGAGCTATGCCGCCCTGCTTGCGGCGCTGCGCGCCCTCGACCTCAGCGAAGACATGGCATTCCTGATCGCGGTCGCGGTCTATCCCGGCGAGTTCCCGCATCCGCAGGCGATCCGCCTGTTCCTCGACCGCTACCGGCTGCTGCATCGCGAGGCGGCGCTGGACAAGGTACGCGCCTGGAAGGCCGAGACACTTTCACGGGCGATCCGCGGCAATGCTGCCGCTGCGGTAGACACCGAAAGCCGCGAAGCCTCGAACAGCGACGAGGCGAGCGCCGGCCTCAAGGCGTCCTGACGCGGTTAATCCGCCTTCACGGAAAGAAGCTCTTCGACGGGAATGGTCCCGCCCTCGATCTCGACCACCCAGATGTCGGGATCGAATTTCTTCTCCCGCTCCAGCCGCGCATCGAAAGCCGAGCCATCGTCGCTCGCACCGAGCATGGCGAAGAAGCGCTCATCGGGCTTGGCCGAATCGTAGCTCGTCTGCGGCGCCGGCCCGTAAAGGGCCACCTCTCCCATTCGACCTCGCGAAAGCACGAAGACAGCGCCGGCCTCGGTCGCGCCGCGCTTGACGATTGCGGCAAAGCCGCCGGCGCCGAAGACGCGGCGCACAAGGGCCGAGACCCAGAGATCGGCGGTTACGCGCATGAGAGGTTTCCGGATGCCACTCAAGCATCTAACAAATCTTGTTAGAGTTTGTGAAGACTGCTATATAAATAGCGATGAAAAGCCAAGCAATGCGCACCCTCACCATATCGCTTACGCCGAAACAGGCCGCCCGTCTGCAGGATGCGGTCGAGAGCGGCAACTATGCCTCGAACAGCGAAATCGTCAGGGAGGCCCTCAGGCTGTGGGAGCACCGCGAGGAGCTTCGCGTGCGCGAACTCGCACAGTTGAAGCAGGCTTACGACGAAGGGATGGCGAGTGGCGAAGGTCAGGACGTCGATCGCCGGGCCTTTCTCCGCGCTCTGAAAGCCGAGCGCACGGAACGTGGCTAGCTATCGACTTACACCTCGCGCGGAACAAGACCTCAAGAACATTTGGCGCCATATTGCGGCCGACAGCGAACGGGCGGCGGATGGCCTCGTAGAGCGCATTTTCGACAGACTGGAGCTCGCTTGCAGTCATCCCAATATGGGGGTTGCCCGGCCAGAGTTGAGCGCCACGGCACGTATTCTCGTGGAGGGTCGATATATCGTTATCTACGAGCCAATGGACTACGGCATCCTGGCTGTGGCCATTGTTCACGGGATGAGAGACCCCGACCATTGGCTTGAATAGACAGCTTTCGGACGCCGCCGCTCAGTTCGTCAGGCCGATCTCGCGCATCTTGACGTAGACCGCCTCGTCCGGCTCGCCGGTTTCGGGCAACCCGAAGAGCGCCTGGAATTCCTTGATCGCGGACTTGGTGCGGGCGCCAACCTTGCCGTCGAGCTGCATGTCGCTATTGCCGAAAGCCTTCAAGCCGGCCTGGATCCTGACGATGCGGGCGTCAGGAGACAATGTAGGGTCACTGGCCGGGGCCGAGACCGGAATTACCGATGGCCTGGCCGACGGCGTCGCGGCTGCCGCGTCGGCCGGCCGCGGCGCCGGGTGCGGGATGGCCGCCGTGGTCTGGCGAGCGCCAAGCTGGTCGAGCAGCGCCGTGTCGATCTCGCCCGAGCCGGGCAACCCGACTTTCAACTGATAGGCCTGGATGGCCTTGCGCGTGGCCGGTCCCGTGAGACCATCGACCGTGCCGTCGTAGAAGTTGAGGTCCTTCAGAATGCCCTGCACCTGCTGGACGACCGGATCCGGCTTGGCCACCGGCTGCGCCGGCGCCTGGCGCACGATGTTGATGGTGGTTTCCGGTTCGTCGGAGACGGTGTGCGGGAAATTCACGATGGTCCGGGTGGCGAAGAAGGCGCCGGTATGCGGAAAGGGCTGATACCAGAGCGCGTTGGCCGAGACGTAGAACAGCGTCACCAGGAAAGCGGTCGAGCCGCCGACCAGGACCGGATTGCTGGCGATCAGCTGACCGACGGCAAACGCGCCCTCGGCAAGGACGCCGCGCTCTGGTTCGATCACCTTAGGCCGTTTTGCGGAGCGAGCCATTGCTGTCCCCATCTGCATCCCCCTTCGGCTTGGCCGCCGGCATGGCCAGCACGCCGGATGGCGCACCGGAACGCCGCTTCGGCCCGTTCACCGGCAGGCCGATCGTCACCGTGGTGCCCTCACCCGGCGCGCTCTCGATCGACATCGTGCCCTCGTGCAGCGCCACCAGGCCCTTGACCAGCGACAGGCCGAGCCCGGTTCCCTCGAAACGGCGCGTGTAGTCGTTCTGGATCTGCATGAACGGCTTGCCGAGATTGGCCATGTCCTCCTCGGCGATGCCGATGCCGGTGTCGCTCACCCAGAAATGCAGGTGCGAGCCGACACGCTTGGCGCCGATCACCACGCTGCCGCCATCGGGCGTGAACTTCACGGCGTTCGAAGCGAGATTGATCAGGATCTGCTGGACCGCCCGGCGGTCGGCATTGATCTCGCCCGCATCCGGGGCAATCTGCGTGGCAAGAACTATGCTCTTGGCATCGGCCAGCGGCCGCATCATCGAGCGACACATGTCGACGGCCTCGACGAAGCGGAACGGCTCCAGTTCGGTCGCGTAGGCACCCGCCTCGATGCGCGAGACATCGAGGATCGAGGTGACGACGGACAGGAGATGCTGGCCGGATTCCCTGACCAGGCCGACATATTCCTTCTGGCGCGGATCCTTGAAGGCGCCGAACATCTCATGCAGCAGCATGTCGGAAAAGCCGATGATGGCGTTGAGCGGCGTGCGCAGCTCGTGGCTGACCACCGCCAGGAAGCGGCCCTTGGCCACTTCGGCGGCCGCAGCGGCCTCCCTGGCTTCCGCAAGCTCGTCGCGAAGCGCCGCGACGTCGTCGTTTTCGCGCAGGACCAGGGTGAAGACGTCGCGGTCGACTTCGCCGCGCAGCAGATCGAGGCTGAACGGGCGGAAATTGTCGGTCGCGCCGGAACCCTCGCGCGGCAAGCGGATGCGCAGATCAAGCCGGCGCTTCGGCGCGCCCTCGCGCATGTCGGCCAAAGCGGTGAGATAGGCGACGCGGTCGGAAAGATGGACGCGATCGAAAAGGCCGGTGCCGAGCAGGAGCTCCGGCGCCAATTTGAGGGTCGAACGCGCCCGGGCGGACGCGTCAAGCACTTCGCTCTGGCGACCGACGCGCAGCACGACAGCGTCGATGACGTCCTCAAGACGATCGCCGGCAGCCTCCGGCATCCGCAAGCCGGCCGGGTTGGCGATGGTGGCGGCCCGCGGCACCAGCGTCAGCGCCCAGGCGAGCGGCAGCAGCCAATGCCAGGTGGCGATTTCGCCGAGCGGCAAGACCTGCCCGGCAAAGGGCTGCAGCACGATGGCGGCAAGCGCCGCCAGCGCGCCCCACAGCGCAGCGCGCCGCGACCCCGAGACCCACCAGGTTTCGACCGGCAATGCGACGGCAAGGAGTGCTGCCGGCGAGGCCAATCCGCCCGCCGCCGCGACGGCGCCGGCAAGGGCAAGGCCGCCGAGCGCGACCGCCATGCGGCTGGCAAGCGCCATGTGGCCGGTGGCGGCCACCAGAAGCGCTGCGAACCAGCACAGGCCAAAAGCTGCAAAGATCGCCGCTACCGTGACGGCCGCGCCGAGACTCGCGGTGACAAGCGTGACCGCCGCACCCGCGGCAAGGAAGGGCGCGGCGAGCATGACGCCGATGAAGCGACGCTGGCGCAGGCGTTCCGCCTCACCCGTCACGGTCGGGTGAACCATGCGCTCGCAGCCGGCGGCAACCGCGCCAGGCAATTGAACGTATCTGGCTGAAATCGAACTCAACGCACGCGTACCCGGTCGTAAAAAACGCCTGCCTGGCAGGTGACTCATCAATTGGCTTGAAACTCGCATCCAGCGTTTAAGGAATGGATAAGGCTGGCGAAGCCGGCGCCCGGCCCAGGACAAATATTGTGATGCCGACCCCGCAAAGCACGCCGAGTTGCCGCCATGGTAAACGGCGGGTTAGCCGCGAGGCCTGTGCCAAAACGAGCCGAAACTTGACACGACTAATCTCTGTCGGGAATAAAATCGAGTAATTACAATATGATATATGGTTATCATAAAGTTAATGTGGTCGATGAGATTCGAGACAAGTCCGTTTCAAAACCAATTCCTTTCGAATTTGCCTAAAATTTGAGGAAAATTCGCGGCTTCGATGCAAGCCGTCCTTTGCGTGACCGTGCCACTATCGTGCCCATAAAAGAGGTCATGCCGATGGATGCATGATCCGTCACGGATGGATGCATCGTCCATCGCGGATGAGAGGCAAGTAAGATGGGCTTTCTGATCAGGATGGCTTTCTGGTTTTCGCTGGTGCTGCTGGCGCTGCCGCTCGGCGTCGGCCCGAGTGAAGACGGCCAGCAGAGCGTCGGACCGATCCAGGCGCTGTTTGCGGCGCGCGAGGCGGTCGGCGACATTGCCGGGCTGTGCGAGCGTAAGCCCGATGTCTGCGAAACCGGCAAATCGGCCATGTACACCATCACCGTTCGCGCCAAGGAAACGGCCAAGATCGCCGCGGCCATGATCGACGACCAGCAACAGCCCGGGCAGGCAGGCGCGCCCGAGACGAAGGTCGCGGATGGTTCCGTCACGACCACCGGCAGCGTCGCCGAGGACATCGTGCTGCCCGCCAAGGTCAACATTCCGGTGATGCTGACCGCCAAGAACTGAATTCTTTCCAGCCGTTCGCTCGGCTCTTCAGTTTCGGCGCAATTCCGGACGGAAAACCGCTACGCACTTTTCCTGGAATTGCTCTAACGCCGCGGGCCCGTCCGACCTCTCGACGCCCGCGGCGTCTTTCTTTTTCCGTGACGCGGCCGGGCCGGGTCACTATATGCGGGGCAATGGCCACCCCGATCCAGACCATCCGCGACGACTTTTCCCTGCTCGACGAGTGGGAGGACCGCTATCGCTATGTGATCGAGCTCGGCGAGGGCCTGCCGGCCTTTCCCGAGGCGGAGCGCACGGCCGCGAACAAGGTGCCTGGCTGTGTGAGCCAGGTGTGGCTCACCACCGAGCAAGGAGCGGGCGCCGATCCGGTGATCAGCTTCCAGGGCGATTCGGATGCCCATATCGTGCGCGGCCTCGTCGCCATCATGCTGGCGCTGTTTTCGGGCAGGCATGCAAGCGAAATCCAGAACACGGACGCCGAAGCGACCCTGAAGGAACTCGGCCTCGACGAGCATCTGTCGCCGCAGCGCGCCAACGGCCTGCGTTCGATGGTCAAGCGCATCAAGCGCGACGCCGAAGCAGCGCTGAAGCAGACGGCCTGATCCGGCCGATATCGCTCCCATCAAGAAAGCAAAACGGCGCCGCAAGGGCGCCGTCGAACTGCTTGACGAGCTGAGACCAATCAACGGCCCTTGCGCTTGCGGCCCAGACCCATCTTCTTGGCGAGCTGCGAGCGGGCGGCCGCGTAATTGGGGGCGACCATCGGATAGTTGGCATCCAGGCCCCACTTCTCACGGTACTCTTCCGGCGTGAGATTGTAGTGGGTCATCAGGTGCCGCTTCAGCGACTTGAACTTCTTGCCGTCCTCGAGACAGACGATGTAGTCGTCATGGACGGAGCGCTTCGGGTTCACAGCCGGCTTCTGCTTCTCGGCCGACGGCTGCTCCGGCGAGCCACCGACGCGACCCAACGCGGCATGGACGTCGGCGATAAGGTTCGGCAGTTCCCCAACCGGCACCGGGTTGTTGCTGACATAGGCGGCGACGACATCGGCGGTCAGCTCGATCAGCGCATCACCGTTTTTCGAAGGTGTTTCGACGATTTCCATAGTGCTAAGGCCCCAACGAGAGTTTGTTTCTAAAACTGCGCCCTTTTTGTGGGATCGGGCATCGCGCGAATTTCGTGCAGGAAAGCCTGCGATTCGCATCGCCTTATCTTAATGACGCCGCGTTGCAAGTAAGTCAATTCGCATATTGACTTATATTCACCGATATTCATCAAATATTGCCGATTCAGCTTCAAAAATTCGTGCGCCGTGTAACTTCGCGAGATTTTTCTGGTCAGACCAGCATGCCGTGACGTCACGTCATCCGTGTGTTAGACATCCGATCGCCGCTCGACACGGCGTTCAATGCTTGGCCAATGCTTGGATGCCTGTCGCACCGGCGCGACAAATCCTGCGGCGCAACAAAGCGCAAGGACGCCGCCCTGCCGATCCGGATCCTGGGTGAACGATACCCCCTAGTGAGGCGCGATATATTTGCCGTAGACCCAGCCGGTGACGAAATGGCCATTTTGCGCCGGGTCGTGCCATATCTCGCACCAGCGATAGCGGATCGCCTGGCGCTGCTTCCATTGCGGCTGGCGGGCGATATCAAGCAGGTTCACGCCGCCGGTGCAGCGGCCGGTCATCTGCAGCACGGTGCCGTTCGGATAGGCGGCCTGTTTTTGCGATGCGTTGGACGGATACTTTCGTGCATTGAGCGTGTCGCCGAACGGCACGCCCGCCACTTGCCAGGCGGCAAAGACGGTTGCATGAGACTGACTGGAAAAAGCCAGACCTGCCGCGAGGACGGCGACAGACATTGCGGTAGAAACACAGGATTTCATCTTTCCCCCTTCGACTTAGCTTCTATAGACCACCTTGAACCGCGCCCCTTGAACCGCCGCTGAGCGGCGTGTTCATTCGTCATTCAAGCAAATTCCGCAGCGAGACGTAATGACCAGAGCTTCCGCCTTGACTTCCGCCTTCCCGGCCGCCAACCCGCCGACGCCCGAGAAACACCCGGTTTCCGACACGCATCACGGCATCACCCGCGGCGACGACTATGCCTGGATGCGGGCCGACAACTGGCAGGCCGTATTCCGGGACCCTTCCCTCCTCGACGGCCGCATCCGCGCCCATCTCGATGCCGAGAACGCCTATCAGGCGGCGCTGATGGCCGGCACCGCGGATCTGCGCGGCAAGCTGTTTGCCGAGATGAAGGGGCGCATCAAGGAGGATGACTCGACGGTGCCCATGAAGGACGGGCCTTATGCTTATGGCTCTTCCTTCCGGCTGGGCGGCGAGCAGCCGCGCTATTTCCGCACGCCGTGCGGCGGCGGCGCCGAGGAGATCCTGCTCGACGGCGATAAGGAAGCCGAGGGCAAGGCCTATTTCAGGCTCGGCGGCGTCGACCATTCGGCCGACCACGGGAAGCTGCTGTGGGCCTTCGACGACAAGGGTTCGGAGTTCTTCACGCTGCGCGTGCGCGACCTTGCGAGCGGCAAAGAACTTGCCGACCAGATCCCGGATACGGGCGGCGGCGGGGTGTGGAATGCCGGCGATGGCGGCTTCTTCTACACCCGTCTCGACGACAATCATCGCCCGTCAAAAGTGTTCTTCCACGCGCTCGGCGACAAATCGGAGAATGACCGGCTGATCTACGAAGAGACCGATCCAGGCTTCTTCATGGATGTCGGCGGCACGCGCGCCAATGACTGGATCATGATCGGCATCAACGACCATGAGACTTCGGAATACCGCCTGCTGCCCGCCAATGATCCAGCGGCCGAGCCCAAGCTGGTGGCGGTGCGCGAGACCGGCCTGCAATACGACCTGGAAGAGGGCGGCGACGTCTTCTTCATCCTCACCAATGCCGACGGCGCCAAGGACTTCAAGATCATGACCGCGCCGGTCGACAATCCGGTGCGCGCCAACTGGCAGGAACTGGTGCCGCACGAGCCCGGCCGGCTGATCCTCTCGGTGCTCGGCTTCAAGCATCATATGGTCAGGCTCGAGCGCAAGGACGGACTGCCGCGCATCGTGGTGCGGGAGCGCGCCAGCGGCGAGGAGCATTTCATCTCCTTCGACGAGGAGGCCTTCTCGCTCGGACTGTCCGGCTCCTACGAGTACGACACGGAGACGATGCGTTTCACCTATTCGTCGATGACGACGCCGGCGCAGGTGTTCGACTACAATATGCGCAGCCGCGAGCGCGTGCTCTTGAAGACGCAGGAAGTGCCCTCCGGCCACGATCCAGAGCACTATGTCACGCGCCGGCTGATGGCGCCCGCCGCCGATGGCGAGTTGGTGCCGATCTCGCTGCTCTACCACCGCGACACGCCGCTGGACGGTTCGGCGCCCTGCCTGCTTTACGGCTACGGCTCCTACGGCATCACCGTTCCTTCCGCCTTCAACACCAACTGCCTGTCGCTGGTCGACCGCGGCTTCGTCTATGCCATCGCGCATGTGCGCGGCGGCAAGGACAAGGGCTATGGCTGGTACGATGACGGCAAGCGGGCGAAGAAGATGAACACCTTCACCGATTTCATCGCCTGCGGCCGCCATCTCGTCGCCGAGCGTTACACAAAGCACGACCGCATCGTCGCCCAAGGCGGCTCGGCCGGCGGCATGCTGATGGGAGCGATCGCCAACATGGCGCCGGAGGATTTCGGCGGCATCGTCGCCGAGGTGCCGTTCGTCGACGTGCTCACCACCATGCTCGACGCCAGCCTGCCGCTGACGCCGCCGGAATGGCCGGAATGGGGCAACCCGATCGCCTCCGCCGCCGACTACGCTACGATCGCGGCCTATTCGCCCTACGACAATGTGGCGGCGCACGACTACCCGCCGATCCTGGCGCTGGCGGGCCTGACCGATCCGCGCGTCACCTATTGGGAGCCGGCGAAATGGGTGGCGCGGCTGCGCGACCGCAAGGCAGGCGGCAACCCGGTGCTGTTCAAGATCAACATGGAGTCCGGCCATGCCGGCGCGTCGGGCCGCTTCTCGCGGCTGGAGGAGATCGCCTACATTTACGCCTATGCCTTGAAAGTGACCGGCAAGGCCTGATTTTCCGCTCGCAATTGGCTAGGGCGCGCGTTACCCAATGCCGCCCTTTTTCGACATGGCTTCTCCCGGCCGCGACCATTCACCCGCAAGGATCCTCATGCTCCTCGTCGACACGTATCTCGACAAATCCGCCATTCAGGGCATCGGCGTCTTCGCCAGGAGCCACATCGCCAAGGGCACGCTGGTCTGGAAGCTCGACCCGAGGTTCGACCGCCGTATCCCGGTCGACACCTACGAGGCCCAGATCGGCCCGGTGAAATCCTATCTCGACCGCTATTCCTATCCGGACCGGCACGATCCGAGCTTCATCGTCTTCGAGGCTGACGACGCACGCTACATGAACCACGACGACGACCCGAACTGCGACGTCTCCTCGCCCGAGGAGACCTACGCGCTACGCGACATCGCGCCAGGCGAAGAACTGACCTGCAACTACAACCACTTCTTCGAAGGCGGCTTCGATTTTCTGGGCGATCGCCACCTGTAAAGGTTAACTCGCCGGCTTGCGCGCCGGATAGCCGTTGGGGTGCGGCGGGACGGCCTTCAGATAGGCGGCGATCGCGGCGCGGTCATCGGCCGTCAACTGCGCCATGTTCCGCTGCACATCGACCATGGCGCCGCCGACGGAATCGAAATCGGGCGTGAAGCCGGTCTCGAGGTAATTGGCGATGTCGGCCTCGGACCAGTCCTTGATGCTCTTCCCGTCGGGGGTGATGTTGGGCACGACGCCCGAGCCTTCGGCCGCCACGGCGCCTGCCAGCCACTCGCCTTTCCTGACGCCGCCGGCGAAATCGCGCGGCGTGTGGCATTCGCCGCAATGGCCGGGTCCCTCGACCAGGTAGCGGCCGGCCAGCACCTTGTCCGGCGTGCCCTCTGGCAGCACGATCACCGGTTCGGGGCTGAGATAGACAAGCTTCCACAGGCCAATGCCGCGACGGATGGTGAAGGGGAAGGAAAGCCTGTGATCGGGCGCCTTGCCGGCAACCGCCGGCAGCGTCTTCATGAAGGCGTAGAGGTCGGCGATGTCGGCCGGCTTCATGCGCGCGTAGGCGGCGTAGGGAAAGGCCGGGTAGAAATGCTCGCCCGAGGGCGAGACGCCCTTCAGCATGGCGTTGGCGAAGTCCTCCTCGCTCCAGGCACCGATGCCGTCCTTCTGGTCCTGCGAGATGTTGGGCGGAACGAAGGTGCCGAAAGGCGTCTTGAGTTCCAGACCGCCGACGAGTTCGAGACGGGCGTCGCCCTGGGCGCCCGGCTTGGCGTGGCAGGAGGTGCAGCCCCCCGCGTAGAAGATGCGCTTGCCCTTGGCGGCGTCGCCGGGGCCGAGCTCAGCGACGGTCGCGGCGTCAAGCCTGGCCGGCGCCGACAGGACCCAGCCGGCGGCAGCCGCGGCGCCGCCAAGCACGATGACGGCGCCGACAAGCTTCTTCAGCCAGGCCATTTAGGCGATCAGCTCTTCTTGATCCGGTAGGTCTGGTGGCAGGTGCCGCAATCGCCGCCCAGCGTGTTGAGTTGCGCCTTCAGCGCGTCGACATCGGCCGGCGGGGAAGCGACCGCGGCCTTGGCATCGGCCAGGAACTTGTCCCCGGCCGCCTTGAAGCCCGCCATGTCTTCCCAGATCTTCGGCGCGGCCGTGGTGTCGCCCTTGTCGGAGCCGGCCGGGAACAGCTTGTCGGCGTCGAACTTCTCGGCATTGGCCTCCAGGGCCTGCAATGCCGTCAGCACCGCGGCGGCGTCAAAAGGCTCCTCGCCCTTGACGACTTTCGAGATCTGCCCGGCGAGCTTGCCGCGTTCCTTCATCAGGGCCTGGCGATCCTTGATCGGATCGGCATAAGCGGCCGAACCGGCGAAGGCGAGCAAAAAGATGGCGATGACAAGCTTTCTCATTCAATTGGCTCCACGGTGAAGGAAGAGGGTACGCGACTGAGGCATTTCACCGTTCAAGGTGAAATGCTCTATCTCCTGGTTGGGGCAATTCCGGACGGAAAACCGTTCCACACTTCTCCTGGAATTGCTCTGGACGTTAACGGGCGTGGCGGTGGGATTATTCCCCGTCGCCGTGACGATTTTGCCGGATTTCTCTACCGAAAAAGAAAAGCCCCGGCGAACCGGGGCTTCTCATCAAAATCTTTTAGCCTTTGGCCTTTTCATAAAGCTCCAGGACGTGGTCCCAGTTGATCAGGCTGTCGACGAAGGCTTCGAGATATTTCGGCCGCGCGTTGCGGTAGTCGATGTAGTAGGAGTGCTCCCACACGTCGACGCCGAGGATCGGCGAGCCGCCATGGACCAGCGGGTTCTCGCCGTTCGGGGTCTTGGAGATTTCCAGCTTGCCGTTCTTGACCGAAACCCAGGCCCAGCCGGAGCCGAACTGGGTGGTGCCGGCGGCGATGAAATCCGCCTTGAACTTGTCGTAGCCGCCGAGATCGCTGTCGACCGCCTTCTGCAGCGCGCCCGGCAGCTTGTTGCCACCGCCACCCTTCTTCATCCACTTCCAGAAATGGATGTGGTTGTAATGCTGGGCCGCGTTGTTGAAGAGCCCGGCATTCTTGCCGAAGGACTGCTTCACGACCTCTTCGACCGACAGGTCGCCCATTCCGGCCTCGGCCGCCAGCTTGTTGCCGTTGTCGACATAGGCCTTGTGGTGCTTGTCGTGGTGATACTCCAGCGTCTCCTTCGACATGTAAGGCTGCAGGGCCTCGTAGTCGTAAGGCAAAGCGGGCAACTCAAAAGCCATGGATGGTACTCCCTCGAGGAAAAAGTCCGGTGATATTACCGAGCTAAGATAGGTCTGGAATGGGTTGGGGCAACTCCAGAATGGAGCGCCGAGCGACTTTTTAGAGCAATTCCGGGAAAAGTGCGAAATGGTTTTCCGCCCGGAATTGCGCAAAAATGACCAGGCGGAGCTGTTCGCCGTTTGGGTGAAACGGTGAAACGCTCCGGCGGCTCAGGCGGCGGACGTCGAATGCGCCCATTCCCAATAGAGCTCGCGCGCCTTCTTGGCGACCGGTCCGGGCTGCAGGTCGCGGTTTTCGATGCGGGTGATGGGCACCACTTTCGAGTGGTTGCCGGTCGAGAAGATCTCGTCGGCCTCAAGGAAATCGCGAATCGACAGCGTCTTTTCGGTGGTCCTGAAACCGTAGTCGCCGAGCAGGTTGATGGTGCGCGAGCGGGTGATGCCGGAGAGGAACGTGCCGTTCGGGGCCGGCGTCATCACGTGGCCGTCCTTGACCAGGAAGATGTTGGAGGTTCCGGTCTCGGCGACATTGCCCAGCATATCGAGCACCAGCGCGTTGTCGAAGCCGCGGTTCTTGGCCTCCAGGATGGCGCGACCGTTGTTGGGGTAAAGGCAGCCGGCTTTGGCGTTGGTCGGCATGGTCTCGATGGTCGGGCGCCGGAACGGCGAGACGCCGACCGAAAAGCCGGACGGCGGGATCATCGGCGATTCGTAGAGGCAAAGACAGAAGCGGGTCGAGGCCGGATCGGCCGGCACGCCCATATAGCCGCCATGCTCGGCCCAATACATCGGCCTGATATAGACCGCCGTCTTGCCGTCGAATTTCTTCAGGCCATCCCAGGTCAGGCCGACGATCTCCTCGGCGGTCATGGAGGGTTTCAGGCCAAGCGCCGTCGCCGAGGCGTTGACGCGGGCGGAGTGAAGCTCGAGGTCGGGCGCCACACCCTCGAACCAGCGGCCGCCGTCGAAGACACTGGTGCCCAGCCACATGGCGTGGCTGCGCGGCCCGAGAATGGCGACGTTGCCCTCGTACCAGTCGCCGTCCACATAGGTCCAAGTCGCGGTTTGCGCCGCCGCCGCCAGTGTCATGTTTGCCGTCCAAATGAGTGATTTCAGGCCGCCATAGGACGATGCTTTGACGGTTGGCGTCAACCGACATGGCCAAAAATCGTTGAGGCCAGCCATACTTACAGAGCGTCGCCCGAAACGGATCGGACAACGCCCGGTAAGTTCTTTTGTTTGATGCATGTCGGTTTCCCAACCGCGACACACTTTTGGGCGACATGCATTATTTGTTTGATGCATGTCGGTTTCCCAAAACCGCGACACACTTTTGGGCGACATGCATTAAAAGCGCAATCAGCGCTTGCACGGGGCGCATCCTCGCCTCAAAACTCTCGTTATGCATCATGCGGCCTATGTCTTCGACGCCTATGGCACGTTGTTCGACGTGCACGCCGCCGTGCGCCGGCATGCTGGCGAGATCGGGCCGAACGGCCAGCTTCTCTCCGAAATCTGGCGCGCCAAGCAGCTCGAATATTCCTGGGTCAGGACGCTGATGGGCTCATACGCCGACTTCTGGCAGCTGACCGAGCAGGCGCTGGATTTCGCTTTGCGCAAGGTGCCCTCGGCCGATCCGGCGCTGCGGACGAAACTGCTCGAAGCTTATTGGCGGCTCGACTGCTATCCGGAAGTGCCCGCCGTGCTGAAAGCGCTCAAGGCCTCGGGCGCGAAGCTCGCGATCCTCTCCAACGGCTCGCCCGAAATGCTCGACGCGGCGGTCAAGTCCGCGGCGCTCGACCAGATCCTCGACGACGTGTTTTCGGTCGACCAGGTCAAACGCTTCAAGACCGACCCGTCGGTCTACGACCTGGTGGTCACTGGCTGGCGGCTCTATCCGGGCGCGGTGTCGTTCCAGTCGTCGAACCGCTGGGACATCGCCGGCGCGACCAAGTTCGGTTTCCGTACGGTCTGGATCAACCGGACCGACCAGCCGGATGAATACCGCGACTTTCAGCCGGGCTTGATCCTGCCTTCGCTCGAAGGTCTCCTGGCAGGCGCCTGAGACCTCTGTTGCTGCAGCGCAACAGCTGTGGCGCGGTCACAGCTTCGCCTTTTTCTGTCCACCCTCAGGCCAGAATTGGAACCGCCTATCGCCGCCGACTGTTATGAATGCCGTCGGCGACGTGCCCGCGGATTCATGCTTTCTTGCGAATTAAGACCTAGAAAAGGCAACCATGTCAGACGCTTCCTTCCGCCTCAGCCGCCGTGGCTTCCTCAATTTCACAGCCCTTGGCGCTGCTTCGGCCGCCGTGTCCGCGTGCACCACCACCGGTCCGGGCCCCGCTCCCATCCAGCCGCCACCGCCGGCCTATGTCGAGCCGCCCCTCGGCGATTACGAGACGATGTATGGCGCGATGTCGGACAATGGCTTCGACCTGCCGGCCATCCCGGTCAACAAGATCGATCACAAATTCTTGCGCCAGATCGTCCCCGATCCGACCGGACAGCGCCCGGGCACCATCGTCGTCGATACCACCGGCCACTTCCTCTATCTGGTGCGCGAGGGCGGTCAGGCGATCCGCTACGGCGTCGGCCTCGGCCGCGCCGGCTTCGAATGGTCGGGCGACGCCGTCGTGCAGTGGAAGCAGAAGTGGCCGAAATGGACGCCGCCGGACGAGATGGTTGCCCGCCAGCCGGAACTGACCCAATACAGCGCCAAGAATGGCGGCATGCTGGGCGGCCTGAAGAACCCGCTCGGGGCGCGTGCGCTTTATCTGTTCCAAGGCAACCAGGACACGCTCTACCGCCTGCACGGCTCGCCCGAATGGTGGTCGATCGGCAAGTCGGTATCGTCAGGCTGCGTGCGCCTGATCAACCAGGACATCATCGACCTCTACGACCGCGTGCCGACCAAGACGCCGGTCATCGTGACGGCCAATATCGGCGCGCCGGAAGAGGACATGCCGGAGCGCAAGGCGATCCCGATCGACAACGGGGTGCCGACGGGCTCGATCCTGCTCGGTCCGGTGAAGAAACTTACCAACGAGATTTTCTAAGCGGTTGGTTCGTCAGCGGTGCTCGGCCAATATGGTGGCCAGCACGGCAACGCCGCGCCGCAACGCATCCGCATCGAGCCCGGCATAGCCAAGAATGAAGCCGGCCGTTTCCGGACGCGGCCCGCCCGGATCATAGAGTGGCGACACCGCATAAACGCCGATACCGGCGGTGCGCGCCGCAGCGATGATCGCCGCTTCGCGTCCAGCATCGATACCGTTCATCCAAGCAACGACATGCAGGCCAGTCTCGGCCCCGGCGACGGTAACCCGCGACCCCAGATGTTCAGTCAAAGCCTGCAGCAGGATGCCCCTGCGCTCGGCGTTCTTCCTGCGAATGCTGCGCACGTGGCGCTCGTAGGCGCCGCTCGCCAGCAACTCGGCCAGCACGTCCTGTTCCAGCATCGGAGCATGCCGGTCGGTCAGGCGCTTGGCCTCGCCGAACGCCCGGCGCAGGCTGGCGGGGACGACGAGATAGCCGAGCCTCAAGGTCGGCGAGAGCGTCTTGGACAGCGTTCCGACATAGATGACGCTATCCGCGTCGAGGGCCTGCAGAGGCGGGATCGGGCTGATGTCGTGACGGTATTCGCCGTCATAATCGTCTTCCACAATATAGGCCCCTGTGCCGGCGGCCCAGGCCAGCAGCGAACGCCGCCGCGTCGCCGAAAGCACGCCACCGAGCGGAAACTGGTGCGAAGGCGTCACATAGGCGAGACGGGCCGGCGGCAGCGTATCCGTCCTTAGCCCTTCCGCGTCGACGGCAACGGGCACGGCGACGCCTCCGGCCGCCACGAAGGCGTGGCGTGCCAGCGGATAGCCGGGGTTCTCGATCACAAAGGGGTCACCGGGGTCGAGCAGCAGCCGCGCGCAGAGGTCCAACCCCTGCTGCGAGCCGTTGACGATGACGATCTGGTCCGGCGTGCAACTGATGCCGCGAGCCCGCCAGAGATAGGCCTGAAGCGCGTTGCGCAGAACGGAAGACCCCTGAGGATCGCCATAGCGCAGCCGCGCGGCGCGCCGCAGGATCGCCTTGTTCGACGCGCGCCGCCAGGCCAGCACCGGGAAGTCCGCACCGGACAACTCGCCATAGCGGAAATCCGCGAGCTTGGCTGGTTGCCCTTCCGTAGGCGCAGGCAAGGCCAGCAACCGTCGTGCGAATGCCGAGAGGTTGCGTGGCGAAGCGGCTGCGACGGGCGCCTCTCCCGACGCCCTCTCCAACCCCGGAGCAACGATGGCGCGCGCACCATGCCGGATGATCAGATAGCCTTCGGCGTCGAGCTGATTGTAAGCGGCCGTCACCGTGGTTCGCGAGGCGCCCCACTCGGTCGCAAAAGCCCGCGTCGACGGAAGGCGATCGCCTGGCCGATAGGCGCCGCTGTGGATCTGCTCCTTGATCGCCGCGATGATCCGCCGCGCGACGCCGTCCTGCTCCGACTGGACCACCAAAAACCTTCAAAACTGGATATTCCAAGCAAGCCAGACATCCGGCATCTTTTCTTGGAACGCAAGGAGTTTTGCCATGTACACACCGCCCGCCTTTCGCGACGACGATCATGAGAGCCTCACCGCCACGATCCGCGCCGCGCGGCTGGCAATCCTGGTCACCGCCACGGCCGATGGCCCGCTGGCGACGCCTCTGCCGCTTTTCCTCGATGAGAACGAGGGCGAGCACGGCGTGATCTACGGCCATGTCGCAAAGGCAAACCCGCAATGGCGCATGCCACCACTGGGCGACGGCCTGGCGATGTTCATGGGCCCGGACGCCTATGTGACGCCGGCCTGGTATCAGACCAAGCAGGAGACCGGGAAGGTGGTGCCGACCTGGAACTATGTCGCCGTCCACGCCCATGGGCCGATCGAGTTCTTCGAGGATGCCGACAGGCTGCTCGAGGTGGTGACCCGCCTGACCAACCTGCATGAGGGCGAGCGCGCAGCACCCTGGGCCGTGTCGGACGCACCGGCGGATTTCATCCAGTCGCAGCTGAAGGGCATTGTCGGCCTGCGCATGCTGATTACGAAGCTCGAAGGCAAGCGCAAGATGAGCCAGAACCGCAACGCGGCCGATCGCGCCGGCGTCGTGTCCGGCCTGTCATCGAGCGAGCGGCCGTCCGACCGCGCGGTCGCTCCGCTCATTCCGGTGTGAAGACTGGCCGGTGTGAAGACCGGCCCTGCGCTTTCAAGAGAGTCCATCATGCCGGATTTGACCCAATTCGCCTTGTACTTCGCCGCGGCATTCCTGCTTGCCATTACACCGGGGCCGGGCATCTTCTATGTCGCCGCACGCACGCTGGCTGGAGGACGCGCGGAAGGCATTGCCTCGAGTGTCGGGACGGGCCTCGGCGGCATGGTCCATGT
Source organism: Mesorhizobium sp. B3-1-7 (assembly GCF_006439385.1). Taxonomy (NCBI): domain Bacteria; kingdom Pseudomonadati; phylum Pseudomonadota; class Alphaproteobacteria; order Hyphomicrobiales; family Phyllobacteriaceae; genus Mesorhizobium; species Mesorhizobium sp. B3-1-7. Next base: position 14,872 of record NZ_VFTL01000034.1, on the reverse strand, counting down.
GCTTGCCGGCAGCCTGGGTGTTTCAGCTATCGTGCTCGCCAGCGCGGAGCTGTTCACGGCGCTGAAGCTGATCGGTGCCCTCTACCTCGTCTGGCTGGGCTTCCGCACCTTCCAGTCCGCGCGCCGCGAGGCAAAGACGATGCTGGAAGGCGAGACGCTGTCGCCTGCCGTCGGCACTGGCCGAGCGTTTCGCGAAGGCGTGCTGGTCGAGGCCTTGAACCCAAAGACGGCCGCCTTCTTCCTGGCCTTCATTCCGCAATTCGTGAACCTGGGCGCCGGCCACGTCGCCCTGCAATTCATGGTCCTTGGCTTCATATCGGTGACGCTCAATACAGTGGCCGATGTCGTGGTCGCTTTTGCGGCGAGCCGCATCCGGCAAGGCGCGGCCGGGCGCGCCAGCACCATACGCCGGCTGCGGGAGGCCTCCGGCGGCGCTATGATCGCGCTCGGCATGGGCCTGGCCATAGCCAAGCGCCCCGCCCTTTGATTGCCCGGCGACGTTCAGCGGACGGTCGACGAGGCCTCGACGATCGCGTCGATGGCCATGACGTCGCATGTGTTGCACAACGCATGCTTATGCGACAGATGAAGCAGCCATTCGGGCCGAAAGGAATTCCATGCAACCGGTTGCCAGCCGCCCCGATCCGGTCGCGATCGCCGTGGCGCCAAATGGTGGCCGGCGCACGAAGGCCGATCATCCCGCCTTGCCGATCACACCAGATGAGTTGGCGCATGTGGCCGCGGCTTCGCTCGACTCGGGCGCCGCCATGATCCATGTCCATGTCCGCGACCGCGACGGACATCACCTGCTCGACGCCGAAGCCTACCGGACCGCAACCGCGGCGATCAGGGCCAGTGTCGACGAACGGCTCGTCGTCCAGATCACCAGCGAGGCACTGGGCATCTATCGGCCCGAACAGCAGATGCGGGTGGTGCTGGAAGCGCGGCCCGAGGCGGTTTCACTGGCCCTGCGCGAGTTGTTGCCCGACCAAACTTACGAAGCGGGTTTCGCCGCATTCCTTGAAACGCTGCGCAGGGAGAAGATCACACCGCAGATCATCCTCTACACTCCCGAGGAGGCAACCTATCTCGCGATGCTCGCGGGCCGCGGCCTGATCCCCTTCGACAATCTGCCGGTTCTCTATGTGCTCGGCCGCTACGCGGTTGGACAGACGTCCCGCCCGGCCGACCTGCTGCCTTTCTTGGCCCCGGGCACTGCCGCTGCAAGCCATTGGATGGTCTGCGCCTTCGGCAACCAGGAGACGGCGTGCGTGACGGCAGCCGCGCTGCTTGGCGGGAACGCGCGCGTCGGGTTCGAGAACAATCTTTTCCTGCCCGATGGAACACCGGCTTCGGGAAATCAGGACCTTGTCGCGGCCACCAAGCGATCAGTCGAAGCCTGCGGGCTCACCCTCGCCAATGCGGACACGCTTAGAGGCCAGTGGGACGCCGCCTGAAGGGCGCGCGAGCGGTTGATCGCCAAAATGGACATCGAGATCGGCTGATCGCACTTCAACGCTAGAGATCCACCGCGGCCTTGAAAGCGGCAAGCTCCTCGTCGGCGATCGGCACGACGTGCTGCGGCTCGGGATAGGAGCCGGTGCGCACGTCGGCGATGAACTCGCGATAGGCGGCGATGCGCTCGCGCTGCAGCCGCTCGAATTCGGCGGCGAAGTTGCGATAGGTCTTGGCGTGGCGCGGCTTGTGCCCGGCGGTGTGGCCAAGCACGTCCTCACTGAAAAGATATTGCGCGTCGGCATGGGGGCCGGCGCCCATGCCGAGCATGATCATCGGCGTGTTCCTGGTGATCAGTTCGGCGATGCGGTCCGGCACCACTTCCAATTCGGCGCCGAAGCAGCCGATGGCTTCGAGGCGTTTCACGTGGTCCCACACCCGGCGCGCACTCTCGGCCGTCCTGCCGACGGCCTTGAAGCCGCCGGTCCAGGTGCATTGCGAGGGGATCAGGCCGACATGGGCGATGATCGGCACGGCGTTGTCGCAGAGCGTTTTCTGGATATCGAGCGAGGCGGCGCAGTAGAAGCAGTCGCCGCCCATGCGCGTAAAGTGATAGGCGGCGCCGAGATAGTCATGCGCCGAGACCAGATCGCCGGCGGGGCCATAGGGAAGCCCGACCTGGACGAAGCAGCGGCCCGCGGCCTCGCGCATCTCAGGCGAGAAGAAGCGTCCTTCGATCGACAGCATGTCGACGCCGGCCGCGTTCGCCGCCGCCGCCTCTTCGAGCGAGGTGACGTAGAGCATCGAAATCTTTTGTCCGCGCGCCTTCATGGCGCGGATGTCGGCGACGGTCGGACGGTTGTTCTTGGTGACCATTTTCGTTCCCTCAGATAGTGAAAGCGTTGCGGAAGGCCTCGAGCGCCGCTTCGGGATCGCCGGAAGCGAACGCTTCCATGCCGACCGGCCCGCGATAGCCCATATCCTTCAGCGCGCCGGCGATGCCGCGATAGTTGATCTCGCCGGTGCCGGGCTCCATGCGCCCCGGCACGTCCGCCACCTGGACCTCGCCGATCCATGGCAGGCAGGCGCGGCAGAGCTCGATCAAATTCCCCTCGCCGATCTGTGCGTGGTAGAGGTCGAGGTTGAGGCGCAGGCCCGGCCGGTTGACGCTCGACACCAGCGCCAGCGTGTCCTCGGCGCGCGCGAAGGGCACGCCGGGATGATCGACCGGCAGGTTGAGGTTCTCCAGCGTGAAGGTAACGCCTTCCGCTTCGGCAAGATCGGCGACGCGGTTAAGCGTATCGCGCGCCTTGAGCCACATCGCGCCGGTGACCGTCTCGCACGGGCTGACCGGCAGACCACCCTCGCCTAGTCCGGTGCCATGCAGGTTGAGGCGCGCCACGCCAAGGCGCTTGCCGACGGCGGCCGTCTCCTTAGCTGTCTTCAGGAGTTCTTCCGCGCCTTCATCGTCGGCGAGCCGGCCGCGCAGATAGCCGTTCATGATCGAGAAGGTGGCGCCGGATTTTTCGAGCATGGCGAGATCATGCTCCGGCCAGTTCCACAGCCCGATCTGGAAGCCCAGTTCGGTCAACCGCCTGACGCGGAATTCCATCGGCCTGTCGCGCCACAGCATTTCGGCGCAGGCGGCGAGGATAAAGGTGTCGGACATGTCAAATCTCGATGTGCACGCGGCCGTTCTCGACCTTGGTCTTGTATGTCCTGAGGTTCTCGCAGGCCGGTGGCGTCTCGACTTCGCCGGTGGTGAAGTCGAAAACGGACGCGTGCTTGGGACACTCCACCGTATTGCCCATGACAAGACCGTCGGCAAGGTGGATCGCCTCGTGTGTGCACAATCCGTCCGTACAGTAGTATTCGTCCGCGTCGTTACGGAAGATCGCGAAGGTGCGGCCGCCATTCTCGAAACGCTTGGCTTCCTCGGCTTCAATTTCGTCAGCGGCACAAGCGTCGACCCAGGGCATATACGTCTCCTCAGATATCTTGCGGTTTGAAGTCTGCGGGAGTCGACGGCATCACGCCCTGGAGCAGCGCGACCGACTTTTCGAGCCCCTCCAGCGAATTCAGAAGCACGTCCTCGTGCTCGATGGAGAGCCAGCCATCATAGCCGGCCATCTTCAGCCGATAGCAGAACCGCCGCCACCACTCCTCGCCATGACCGAAGCCGAGCGTGATATAGCTCCAGGAGCGGGCCGGGATGTCCATCAGGCTGCCATTCTCGAGCAGCGAGGTCGTTGCCTGAACGGGCCGGTTCAGCATCGTATCCTTGGCATGCACGTGATAGATGGCCTCGCCCAGCGCTTCGGCGGCCTCGAGTGGATCGGCGCCCATCCAGAACAGGTGCGAGGGGTCGAGATTGGCGCCCACGACCGGCCCGACCGCTTGTCGCAGTTTCAACAGCGAGGGCACGTTGTAGACGCACTGATTTCCATGCAGCTCGAGCGCGATGCGCTCGACCCCGTTTGCCTTTGCCAGCGCAGCGATCTCGGTCCAGAACGGGATCAGCTTTTCTTCCCATTGATATTTGAGGATGGTCTGCGTTTCCGGCGGCCAGGAGGAGACAACCCAGTTCGGCATGCTGTCGCCGGCACTACCAGCCGGCAGACCGCTCATGGTGCAGACGGTGCGGATACCCATCTCGCCGGCGACGCGGATGGTATCTCTCAGCCCCTCGCCCTGGGCCCGATCGGTCGGATGCAGCGGATTGCCATTCGCATTCAGGCTGATGATCTCCAGCCCGCGTTCCTCGAACGCTCCCATAAAGCGTCTCTGTGCTTCCTTATTGCCCAGCATCGACGACAGCCGGAAATGGGGGGCGGTCGACCAGCCGCACGTGTTCACCTCGATACCGGATACGCCCATGCGCTGGACATGATTGAGCAGCGCCTCGAACGGCAGGTTGCCGAGACTGTCTGAAACGAAACCGAGCTTCACGCGTAGAACTCCGGCTTTGCAATCATCCGGACAGGCGTTCGACGGCCTTCCTTCAGCGCCACCACGCCAGCTTCAGCAACCACGGCGGCGCAATAGCCGTCCCAGCAATCCGACGCTGTCACGGGAAAATCGCCAGTCATGACGAAGCGCAGGAAGTCGCGGTTCTGGCGGCGGTAGGCATCGTAGTACCGGGTCCGCCAGTCGGCGTCGCAGGTGGTGCTTTGGGTAAGCGCGGACTCAGTGCGGGTATAGGCAACATTGTTGATCGCAACAGTGCCCCGTTCGCCGACCAGTTCGGCACGCACGTCATAGCCATAGGCGGCGTTGTTGTTGATCTCGATGTTGACCAGCTGGCCATCCACGGTTTCCAACACCATGACGACGGGCGCAACACGCGCGTCCGAGCGTCTCGGCTGGAATGCGGAGATGGCGGTGTATTCAGTGCCGAGCACATAACGCACAACGTCGAATTCGTGCGGGGCGGAATTGGTGATGGCCATCGCGCCGGTGAAATCGGCGGCCGGCGTTTCGACGTTGCGGTGGAAATTGTGCACCATCAACGCCCGGCCGAGACGGCCGTCTTCCAGCGCCCGCTTCATCTCCTGGTAGGAGCGGTCGTACCGGCGCATGAAGCCGAGCTGGACGAATTTCGCTCCGGCCTTCTGTTCGGCTGCCATCACCGCAATGCAGTCGGCCGGGGCTTGTGAAAGGGGCTTTTCGCATAGAACCCGCTTGCCGGCGCCAATGCAGGCCATCGACAGCGGCGCGTGCGTGAAATCGGGGCTGGCGATGATCACGGCGTCCACATCCTGACGCGCGATGGCGCCCTTGGGGTCGGTGGCAATGTCGTTGGCGCCGCATGCATCGGCGACGGAACGAGCGCGCTGCTCATCCATGTCGCAAACCAATTGGAGGCTTGCGCCTGGCAGTTCCTCGGCGACTATCCTGGCATGATCCGCGCCCATGAGGCCGGCGCCGATCACTGCAATGCGAATTGTCATTTCTGTCCTGTTTTGCTTTTCGGGTTTACCGGATCGCGGTGAGCGGCGAGATGAAGCCACGCGCGGACTGGATAACCTCCCAAGGAAAGTCTAGTGAGCGGCTGGGATCAGGGACGGCGGATGGCCCGCATGGGTTTCCATGTAGCCTTCGACCTGGGCTTCGAGGTCGGCCATGGTCTCGCCGCCTGCCATCAGATCCGTAATCTCCTCGCGTGACTTTTCGCCCTTGCGGAAATCGGCGGCGATGGCGCCGCGGATCAGCACCGCGAAATGGTCGCCGACGGTCATGGCGTGCATGACCTGGTGGGTAATGAAGACCACCGCCAGGCCGCGCTTCTTGGCCTCGTTGACGATGCGCAGCACATGCGAGGCCTGTTTGACGCCGAGTGCCGCGGTCGGCTCATCCAGGATCAGCACGCGCGCTCCGAAATGCACGGCGCGGGCAATCGCGAGCGACTGGCGCTCGCCGCCCGACAGGCCTCCCACCAGCCGGTCGCCGTCGTCGATGCGGGTGATGCCGAAATCCCGGACCGCTTTCACCGCGATCTCGTTGGCGCGCTTGCGGTCGTAGATCCTGAACGGCCCCCAACCCTTGGTCGGCTCGACGCCGACGAAGAAAGACCGCCCGATGCTCATCAGCGGAAACGTGCCGCCGAACTGATGCACGGTGGCAATTCCGCGCCCCTGCGCATCGCTTGGGCCGGTGAATGTAACGGGCTGACCATCCATCAATATCTGGCCGCTGGTTGGCTTGTGGACCCCGGCCAGGGTCTTGATGAGGGTAGACTTGCCGGCGCCGTTGTCGCCGAGCAGGCAAAGCACTTCGCCGGCGCGCACCCTTAGCGAGATATCGTGCAGCACGTCGATCGGTCCAAAGGACTTGTTGACGTTCCTCAGTTCGAGAATGGCAGGTTTGTCGTTCATGGCGTCATCTCTTCATCTGCAATTCGACTGCGCCAGGGTGGCCTTCACCGAAGCGGGAAGTGATCTCAAACTCATCTCATGGGTTGGCTGGCTCCCGCGGCGCGGTTCGCTTGCGCCGCGGTCTGAAGTACAGCGCCAGGTCGCGGAACGACTGGTTCATCAGCACGGCCAGCAGGAGCATCGCGCCGATGATCAGGTTCGACCAGTTTCGGTCGATCTGGGTGAAGTAGATGCCCTGGCTGACGATGGCGAAGGTGACGGTTCCCACGAAGATACCAACGACCGACCCGAAACCGCCGGTCAGCAGCACACCGCCCACCACCACGGACACGATCGCGTTGAAGATGAAGCTCATGCCGCCGGAGACCTGGGCGGAGTTGAACAGGATCGCCTGGCAGATGCCAACGAATGTGGCGCTGACCGCGGACAACACAAACAGCGCAATGGTCATCCGGTTCGTCGGAATGCCGGCATTGCGGGCGCTGACCTTGTCGCCGCCCATTGCAAAAAGCCAATTGCCATAGCGGGTCTTGTGCAGAACGAAACCCATGATGGCGGCGAAGGCGACCCACCAGACGATGATGACCTGGTGACTGCCGCCGATCAGTTGGCCGAACAGGAATTTGGCCCAGTCCGGCGCAGTGAGCGCAACGCTGGCGTTGCCGGTCAGAAGCACCGACCCGCTGAGCACCACCCCTTGCATGGCGACCAGCGTGGCCAGGGTAATGATAAGCGAGGGCACGGAGGTGCGGATCGTCAGCAGGCCGTTGATCAGCCCAACCGCCACGCCGACCGCCAGCGCGCCGGCGATCCCTACCGTTATGGGCAGTCCGTAGTAGCCGGTCAGGATTGCCGTGGTCATCGAACCGGCGGGGATCAAGGCGCCGATGGAAATGTCGAGTTCGCCCGCGATCATCAGCAGGCCGACGGGAATGGCGACGATGCCGAGATTGGCCGCGAAATTGACCCAGCTCGCCGCGCCAACCAGCGTGCCCAGATTGGCGCCGCCGAACAGAACGAAGAACAGCACCACGCCAATGAGGCTGAGGACCGATCCGGCTTCGGGACGGCGCAGTGATGATTTGATTGCGTCCATCATGACTGTCCTCCCTTCTTCGACGAATAGCTGAGCGCCAACTGCCGGAACGTGTCGTTGGTCAACACCGCAATCAGGAGAAGCGCACCGATGATGACGCTGCCGACATTGGGATCGAGACTGGTGAAATAGATGCCCTGGTTCACGATCGAGAAGGTGAGCGTGCCGAACACGATGCCGACGATCGAGCCGAAACCGCCCGTGAGCAAGACGCCGCCGATGACCACGCACATGATGGAATTGAAGATGAAGGACTGGCCGGCCAGAACCTGCGCGCTTTGGTAGACCATCACCTCGCTGACCCCGACGAACGCGGCGCTGAAGCCGGACAGCATGAAGAGGCCGATCGTCAGGCGCTTGGTTGGGATGCCGACGTTGCGCGCACTCTCCTTGTCGCCGCCGAGCGCATAGATCCAATTGCCCATCGGCGAGATGTGCAACAGCCAGAACAGGCCAACCACGAACACGACCCACCACAGGATCGTGACCTGGAACATGCCGCCGAGATAGTCACCCAAGATTTGCTTGGTAAGCGGGTCCGGCACGAGCGAGACGCCGGTGCTGCCGGCGATCTTGACGGTGAGGCCCAGCGTCAGACCCATCGTGCCGAACATGGTTCCGATAGTGATGATAAGCGACGGGATGGTTGTCCTCGTCACAAACAGGCCGTTGACGAGGCCGACAGCGAGGCCAAGGCCAAGCGCTGCCGTTATGCCAAGCCAATCGGGCAGCCCGTAGTGACCCGAGACGATGGCAGCGGTGAGCGACGCCGCGGGGATCACCGCGCCGACCGAGATGTCCAGTTCCCCGGCGATCATCAGCAACCCTATCGGCAGCGCAATGATCCCGATCTCGGAAGCGATGTTCAGCCAGCTTGCCGCACCGGCTGCCGACATGAAACTGCTGCCGCCGAATAGGCCGAAGAAAAGCAGGACTGCGACCATGCCAAGGAACGAGCCCGACTCCGGTCGACGTGCCAACCGGCCGAGCGCCAGTCCGGACCGCGAGCGTTCGAGCGCAGGCGTTGATGTGGATGCGGCGGGATGTGCCATTAGGGTAATCCGCGAGCACGCGGCTGGCCGTAATGTGCCGCCGCAGAGAAAGGGAAAAAGGGCCGCCCGCCGCAAAACGCGGGCGGCCCAGGCGGGAGGATTATCGTGTCCCTGCTTTCACGCCAGCGATGGTGGCGTCGACGTTCGTCTTGTCGATGATGCCTGGTCCCGTAAGGATCTCGCGGGTGGGCACCGACAGGCCGTAATTGACGTGACCATTGAGGATCGCCACGGCGAGATATCCCTGCAGGTAACCCTGCTGGTCGATGGCGCAATCCTGCTGGCCACCCTTGATGTTGTTCAGGATCGTCTCGTCAAAATTCATGCCGCACAGGTGCACCTTTCCGACCTTGCCGGCCTGGGTGATGCCGTTCATGGCCGAGTTGGCGTCGACGTTGCCGATCGTAAAGACAGCGTTCACGTCCTGGTGCTGCAACAGATAGGCCTTCACCGCCTGGGCTACGGCGGTTGCCGAGCCGAAGGATGTGGCGGGCAATGGCAGCACGTCGGCTTCGCCACCACCGTTCTTCATACCCTCCTTGAAGCCACCGCAAAACGCCTCGATGTTGGCGGCGCCCGGCAGCGTGTTGATGCAGACGCCCTTCTTGTTGCCGGCCTTGGTAAGGTACTCGCCCGCCGCGACGCCGCCCTTGTAATCATCGGAGCCGACATAGTTCATGGCGCCGAGACGATCGGCCGCCTTCAACCCGCCGGCATTGTAGATAAGCAGCGGAATGCCAGCGTCCCTTACCGCCTTGAACGCAGGATCCATCGCTTCCGGCACCCAGTCCGGGCCGACGATGGCATCGGCCTTCTGGTCGATGGCCTGACGGATCAGCTCTGCGGCGTCCACACCCAGATTGTCGTAGTTCTGCGGTCCGAGCCAGGTGACCTTGCCGCCTTGAGCCTCGACGACCTTGCCGGCGTCTTCGGCACCGCGCTTGACGATCGACCAGAACGGATCGTCCGGCTTGCCGCCGACGACGAAGATGTTGGCGGCGAGCGTCGCGCCGGTGCTGAACCCGATCAGCATCGCCGTCGAGACGAGTGTCTTGAAAAGCTTCATGGTATTCCTCCCAGATTACCCCATAGGGTTTCAACAAAAGTCTTCCTGTTCCGGGCCCACTCCTCACGGACCCAGCCGAAACGGCGCCTGGTTCGTTATTCCGCAGGCATTCCGGATGCCGGATCGCCGCGGCCTTCCTGCCGGCTCCGCACCTTTTCCTTTTTCTTGCGGAAGCGGGCCTTCATGACCTCGTCGGCATCCTTGCTGCCGTCGTGCCAGGTGCCGAACAGCTTATCGAGTGGCACCAGCCCGTCGCCGCCGTAATTCACCTCGAAGTACTTGTGGTGCAGGTAGTGCACGTAGGAATGGCTATCGAGATTGACCTTGTCGGTGATCTCGAAGGTCTCGAAGCCGAGATGGCCGTTGACGGCGCCGAAACCGGCTCCATGCAGCGTGAAATAAGCGCAGACCGGGTTGGACGGGATCAACAGGTGCAGCCAGGCTTCGGCATGATAGAGGAAGCCCTCGACCGGATGCATCGACAGCGACGACCACGGGCTCGGATTGATCGAATTGTGATGGACCGAGTGCACCCATTTGTAGAGCGGCGGCCAATGGATCGCCCGGTGCAGGAAGAAGAAATAGACCTCATGCACCGCAGGCGCGATAAGCACCAGGAACGACAGATATAGCCAGTTCGTCGTCCAGGGCAGCCAGACAGCCCAGCTGTTCGCGTAGACCCACAGCATCACGATCTCGACCACTGTCCACAGCGGTATGGTGACGAAAAACGAGCGGGTGAAATTGTCGACGTTCTGGCTTTGAAACCAGAACACGTCGGACGGCGCGTCCGAGGGAAACTTTGGATTGTACTTGAAGCGGTTCTGTTGCTTGCGCTGGACGTAGTAGCGCAGCTCGAAGAAGCCGTAGAAAAGAAAGATCCCGGCGGCGTTGAGGCCGTACAGCCAAAGGTAGTTGAGCAGCGAGAGGCTCGCTAGACTCTGCCAGCTCGGGATCAGCAGGTTGACCCAAATGAGCGACGTGGCGAGGTGGAAGGTGTTCCACGGCCAGAAGAATTCTGGAATCCAGGCTACCACCTTCTTCACATTGAACGGACGGTGCCAGATCGGCGCCGGCTCGGCACGGTGATGTGGTGCCCAGTTACCGCGCTTGTCGCGCGTTCCATACTGAAGATCATCCATCGTGACAGCGCCTCCGTGCCCGGATCGGTCTGGGGTCTGTGGGCTCTCGACATCCGATCGAGGCCTCACTCGGCGCAATTCATATCGGAGGGTTGATATTCGGAGAAGGCAGAAATAATATCAAAATTGCATTTGTATCATTTAGTTTCAATCATGATGATACAGAGAAGGGTGGGCGTTCATGAAGCGGCCGACAATCCACGATCTTGCTACCGCGGCAGGCGTGTCGGTGGCGACGGTGAACAGAATTCTGGGCGGCACCGTTGCCGTGCGGCCGAAAACAGTCCAGCGCGTGCAAAGCGCCGCGGAAGAAATTGGCTTTTACGGCATCGGCGCGATCGATGACCGGGCGCGAAAAATCTCGCCGCATTACCGGCTGGGTTTCCTGCTCCAGCAGTCGACCCGCGACCTCTACCAGCTATTTGGGAAGAAGATTGTCGCCGCCTGCCGCGAGCGGCGGGACGAGGTCATCGACCCTGTCGTCGACTTCGTGGATATTTTGACGCCGGAGACGATATCGAGCCGGCTCATCGCGCTTGGCGATGCATGCGACGCTGTGGCGGTGGTCGCGGCGGATCACCCGATCATTGGCCAGGCCATCCGTTCCCTGAAGGAGATGGGTAAGCCGGTTGTCTCCTACATCACAGATCAATCCGCACCGGAAAGGGCGGCCTATGTAGGCACCGACAACTGGAAGCTGGGGCGCACCGCAGCATTCCTGATCACGCAAACGACCCAAGGGGCTGGTCGAATCGCTGTTTTCATCGGCAATCATCGCTACCAATGCCAGGATGTCTCGGACGCCAGCTTCCGCTCCTATCTGCGCGAGCACGCGCCTCGGCTCACAGTGGAGGAGAGCCGCCCCACTCACGAGGAATCGAGCGAGGCCTACCGCATGGTGGCCGAGTTGCTGAAGACGACGGACGATCTGGTGGGGATTCTAATTGTCGGCGGCGGCATCACAGGCGTGCTTCGCGCCTTGAGGGAAGTGTCTTCCGAGAGGCGATCGGGGATCAAGGTGGTATGCCGCGACATTGGGCCCGAGACGCGCAAAGGATTGTCCGAAGGATTGATCACGGCAGCTCTCTGCCACCCCCTTGAAGCGACCTCCGCCCTTCTCGTGCAGACCATGATCGATGTCATTGGACCACAAGCACCATTCGCGACCCTTCAGCGGTCGATACCTTTCGAAATAGTCACACCGGAGAATATCTGAGGCAGCGGGCCGCTGCCTTCCGCTTCACGCGGCAGAACATCTAATGCAGGCTGCAGCGTTGTCGACGCTCAGGTGCAGACCCATTCGCGGATCTTGCACTGCTTCTCCTCACCGCCGCATTCGGCCTTGGCCTTGTCCTCGGCTTCGCGACGCGTCGTGGCGGACGCGACACCCCAGAACCGGGTCGCCGGGCCACGGCTCTTGCCGACTGAAAGCGCCGCGCAATGCTCATAGGGAAAGCCGGTGCCGTCATCATCGTCCCAATGGCGATGGTTGCGAAACACCTCGACCACCCTGCAGCCCGCGCCGTCCGCATTCTCGCAGTGCTTGAGCGCGATGTCTTCGGCTTCCTGCCGCTTGTCGGCGCCCCAGAAGAAGCCGTGCCTGCCGTCGCCCGGCGAGTAGGCGATCGCGCCCCAGATTCCCCTCTCCTCGCCGGTCTGCGCCGGCGGCGGCGCCACCAGGTCAGCGGCCTGGCTCGCCATTGTCAGTCCGACAAAAGCCGCCAGCAGCGGTAATGAGAGGCGACGGTTGATCAGCATTTTCGTAGCTCCCAATTGCAGCTCTCCAGGAATCGACCATCACGGTTGGCCGCTAGCCGCCCATGCGGGCGACCGAGACGACGACACAGGTATTGCCGGTGGGGACCAGCAGCGCCTGGCCGCCATTGTTGGCCAGGTTGAAAAGCATCGTGTTCGAAAGATTGTCCGCCAGCAGGCTGCCTTTCGGGAGCGTTCCGGCAACTTCCTGGCAAGAGCGCTGGAACGGCGCCACGCGCACGAAGCCGCCCTCGCAGGTCTGGCCGACGGGCGAAGCAAAGACGACGCCCGCGGCCTGCGTCTTGTAGTCCGGCAGATCGTAGCTCATCCCGGCCACGGCCTGCACCGCATGGGCATCCGGCGAAGTTTTGTCCCACTGTGTCTGCACCGCATAGGTCGATCCTGCCGTCAGCGCCTGTCCGAGCGTGGTAAAGAGATTGGCGCAGGTGCGCACGCCCGCCTGAGCGACATGCGCCTGAAACGGATTCTTGTTCGCCGCGATATCCGCCGGCACAGGCGCGGCTTGCGCCGGCTCGCCCTGCACAGGCGCCTGTGCTTGCGCGGAAGCCGTGCCGGCGACGAATGTGCCGAGCGCGGGATAGAGACGGAGCGACAGGATCACCGCCGACGCGACCAAGACCGCGAACGCGCCGAGCAGCGCCGTGTTTCGCACCAGGCGCCAGCCTGGCGAACGCTGTGGCGGCGCATTTGCCGGCGGCTCCGGCAGCGCGACCGGCTGGGAGTGCGTCAGGATTCTGTCCTCGATGGATTGGCGTGTCATCTCAAAGTCTTTCTAGTTGATGGCCGACAGCGCGGTCTTGAGCCCCTTGAACGGGGCATCGAGGCTGACGGTCGCTCCCGACGGCAGGGAATAGGAAACCTGGACCATCGTCTCCTTGCCGATCTGCTCGCGAAGCACCGGGCCGACGGGTAGGTAACCGACGCAAACCGACGCGTCGCAGCCTTGCATTTGAACGTCGACCGGCTGTTTGCGGCCGGCAAATCTGAGCGAAAGCTTGCTGCCTGCCCCTGCCGCGCTGGGCGCGCGCAATATCATGAACGGCTTGCCCTTCTCGTCGGCCGCAAGCGACCAGCTGAAGATTATTGCCTGGCCCTGGTCGATGAAGGACTGGCTGATGTTGCATACTTTCTTCCTGGCCTGCAGGTTCTCGTCGCAGATCAGCGTCCAGTTCTCGAACGGACGCGTGATGCGTTGATATTCGCCAAGCTTCACGTCCGGAGGTACCGCGACGTCGGAAGGTTTTATCCTGTAGGCAGGGGCCGCCCCTTGCCCGGCCGCGTGCGGGCCGGACAGAAGGAGGCAAACCATCGATATTACGGCAAGGACTGTTTGCCTGGTCATCAGCAGACTCAGTTCAGTGTAAAGCTGACGCCCGCGCCGACACCCCAGTGCCCGCCCGCCGTCGTGCCGGAGAGGTTCGCCCGGGCTCGGCCGTCCTCGCTGGTGTAACCGGCGCCGAACGCGACCGCCCCCTCGCCGCGCCAATAGCCGCCGCCGGCCGCGACGCTCAGCTTGCCGGGGCGGTCGTCGTAGCGCAGCGAGGCGGCTGCCAGGCCGATCGCGGCGGCCTGCCGCGCCTCGCCGCGCGCCTCGCCCATGTCCATGTTGAGCTGGCTGAGCTTGGAGTCGGTATAGGCATTGGCCTGCTGCAGCGTGGTGGCCGCCACCTGATTGGTGTAGGTCTTGGAGTTGTCGAACGTTGTCGCCAGCCCGTTGTTGAGCTGCAGCACGTTGACTGCATCGGTGTCAGCAGTGCCGGCGCCGACATTGTGGATGACAACGGGCGCATTCACGTCACCGCCGACGAGCGTCAGCGAGTTCGACTTGGTGCCGTCCGGGTTCTTGTCATATTGAACGGCGAACTCATTCAGGTTGCCGACGCTCCCCTGCACCGCTTCGACAGCCTGATTGGTCGCGTAGAGCTGGCTGCCATTGATGGCATCGGTGGAAGTGTCGCTGATCCTGCCCGCGGCCACATTGGTTACGGTGCGTTCGTTGCCGACGCTGCCGACGCTCACCGTGCTCGTCGGATTGGTTCCGGCGAAGGTGTAGGCGACGCCGTTGATCGTCGTGCCGGTGGTGGCGACGGCAGCCGCCGTCGTCGAGCCGGCGCCGAGAGCGACGCTGCCCGGCTCGTTGGCCGTGGCGCCGGCACCGAGCGCCATTGACTGGGCGCCGTTGGCGGTCGAGTTCGTGCCTAGCGCGATGCTGTCTGCCGCATTGACAGTCGAGGTCTGGCCGATCGCGATGCCGCCTGGCGCCGTCTGCTGGACGATGGCGCCGTTGCCCATGCCGATGCCGTTGTCGCCATTGACGGTCGTGCGCGGGCCGATCGCCACCGAATCGGCGCCGACCGCCAGCGAGTCCGACGCGGTCGAGTTGGCGTGGAAGTACATGCTTCCGGTCACCG
>NZ_VFTL01000033.1:0-77938 GCF_006439385.1 Mesorhizobium sp. B3-1-7 | reverse complement strand
CCCCTTGCGGTCTTGGCGGTTGGCGAAAGCCGGCGGGAGAACCGATCTCCCCCCTTGCGGGGGAGATGGCCGGCAGGCCAGAGGTGAAGGAACGCCAACCTTGGAATACGAGCTCGTTCAAAGGTAAACCCGCCGAAGGACTTTCCTTCGATAGGTTGAAGGGTCGGCGGGACAGCACCCCCCTCCGTCCTGCCGGCCATCTCCCCCGCAAGGGGGGAGGTCAGCAGTTCCGCCAACCGCACCTCTCCAGCCCGCACTTATTATGCCGCGATCTACTTCAAGAACCCGTTCTTCTTCAAAAAGTCCTCCGCCACGCCCTTCGCGGGCTCGCCGCCCAGTTGCACGCGGCCGTTGAGCTCCTGCAGCGTGACGAGATCGAGCTTGGCGAAGACCGGCTTCAGCAGCGCCTCGATTTCCGGGTGCTGCTTCAAGACCTCTTCGCGGATGATCGGCGCCGGCTGGTAGACGGGCTGCACGCCCTTGTCGTCCTCGAGCACGACGAGGCCGGAGGGCTGGATGCCGCCATCGGTGCCATAGACCATGGCGGCGTTGGCGCCGTTGGTCTGGTTGGCGGCGGCTGCGATCGTCGCCGCGGTGTCGCCGCCGGAGAGAGTGATCAACTGGTCCGGCTTCAGCGTGAAGCCGTAGGTCGTCTGGAAGGCCGGAAGCGCGGCGGCCGAATTGACGAACTCGGCCGAAGCCGCGAGCACCACCTTGCCGCCGCCCGCGACGTATTTGCCGAAGTCCGAAAGCGTGACGAGCTTGTTCTCGTCGGCCACTTCCTTGCGCAGCGCGATCGCCCAGGTGTTGTTGGCCGGCGACGGCGACAGCCAGACGATCTTGTTGGCGTCGTAGTCCAGCTTCTTGGCGGTTTCGTAAGCCTTGGCGGCATCCTTCCAGACCGGATCATCGGCCTTCTGGAAGAAGAAGGCGGCATTGCCGGTGTATTCGGGATAGATGTCGATCTCGCCGGCGGTGATCGCCTTGCGCACCACGGGCGTCGCGCCGAGCTGGATGCGGTCCGTCGTCTTGATGTTGTTGGCGTTGAGGACGAGCTGGATGATGTTGCCCAGCACCCCGCCTTCCGTGTCGATCTTCGAGGAGACGACCACCTGGGCGTTGGCCGAGGCGGTGGCAAGGCCGAGCGCGATGGCAGCTACGGCGAGCTTTCCTATTGAAAACATTGTGAAAATCCCTTGCTATGAACCGAGGATCCGGTGGCCGCATATGAGCACGGCTATAACGGCCAGTCGGGGTACACGGTTTCATAAGTAGGGGGATCAGCGCAATATTTTTGTTCCCCGCGCGAGGCCGGTGCCCGGCCCGGTCCCGACAGCGTAATGTCAGTTGGCGGAACGCAAGCCCTGCAGCTTGAGCGTGCCAAGTGCCAGGAAGCAAAGCACTACGACCGGGAAAACGATCCAGTTCAGCATGGTCCAGCCCCAGGCATTGTAGATCGCGCCCGACATCAGCGAGGCAAAGGCGACGGAGCCGAACAGGACAAAATCATGGAAACCCTGGACCTTGCTCTTCTCGGAGGGCCGGTAGCTGGCCGCGACCATGGCGGTCGCGCCGATGAAACCGAAGTTCCAGCCGAGCCCGAGAAGGATCAGCGCCGTCCAGAACTGCCACAGCGCCAGGCCGGAAAGCGCCACGGCGCCGCAGCCGATGAGCAGGACAAGGCCAGTGGCAACGATGCGCTCAGCGCCAAAGCGATGGATCAGCGAACCGGTGAAGAAGCTCGGCCCGAACATGGCCATGACATGCCAGGAAATGCCAAGCGTCGCATTGTCTTCCGACAGGCCGCAGCCGACCATGGCGAGCGGCGCGCCGGTCATGACGAAGCTCATCAGCGCGTAGCTGCCGACGGTGCAGAACAACGCGGCGACGAAACGCGGCTGGGTGACGATTTCGATCAGGGGGCGGGCGTCGCTTGCAGCGGTTTCAGAGACGGCGTCGGTCCGCGAGGAAACGCGCAGGAACGACAGGATGAGCGCGCCGACCGCCGCCAGGGGCAGGATCGAGGCGAAGGATCCCGCAAACATCACCGGGGCGAGCAATTCGCGCGTGTAGATGACGATCTGCGGCCCGAGGATGGCGGTGATGATGCCGCCCGCCAGCACGAAGGAGATGGCGCGCGCCTTGAATTCGGGTGGCGCGTTGTCGGCGGCGGCGAAACGGAACTGCTGGACGAAGGCGCCGCCGACACCGATGACGCAGAGACCGAAGGCGAACAGCCAGAAGCTCGCCTGATAGAGCGCGAGCGTCGCGATCAGGCCGCCGAGCGCGGTGACGATGGTGCCGATCATGAAGCCGCCGCGATGGCCGAGGCTACGGATGATGGCGGCGGCTGGCAAGGCGCCGAGCGCCACGCCGATGTTGAAGCCGGTGACCGGCGCGGTGGCCAGGGATTTGTCGGGACCGAGCAGATATTGTCCGGCCAGCGCGCCGAGCGAAATAGCGATCGGCGCGGCCGAACCGACGATCGCCTGCGCGGCGGCAAGCAGCACCGCCGTGCGACGCCCTTCCCTGCCGGCCTCGGCGACCCCGGCCGTTGCGGCTGTCACGAAGCGTCCTTGCCACGCCCCTCGCCGCGAACCCGGCGCGAGACGCGATCAAGAACGGCGTTGACCAGCTTAGGCTCGTCTTCCTCGTAGAACGCCTTGGCGATGTCGACATATTCGGAGACGATGACAGCCACCGGCACATCCTCGCGCTTCATCAGTTCATAGACGCCGGCGCGCAGAATGGCGCGCAGCGTCGAATCCAGCCGCGACAGCGGCCAGTCCTCGGTCAGTGCCTGGCGGATGACGGGGTCGATGGTCTTCTGGTTCTCGACGACGCCGGTCAGGATGGCGCGGAACCATTGCGCGTCGGCCTCGCGATAGAGCGCGCCATCGACTTCCTTGCCGAGGCGAAAGGTCTCGTATTCGGCCGTGATCTCGAAAACGCCGCTGCCGGCCACATCCATCTGATAGAGCGCCTGGACGGCGGCAAGACGGGCGGCGCCGCGCTTGTTGGCGTGGCGTACCGCTCCGGTCGAGGCGGGCTCGGTCACGATTGGGCTCCGAATTTCTCTTTGAGCGCGATCATGGTCAGCGCCGCGCGCGCGGCGAAGCCGCCCTTGTCGCCTTCCGTCTTTCGCGCACGCGCCCATGCCTGCGCGTCGTTTTCTGTGGTCAGAATGCCATTGCCGATCGCGATCGCCTCCTGCACCGAAAGGTCCATGAGCGCGCGGCTCGATTCATTGGCGACGATGTCGAAATGGTAGGTGTCGCCGCGGACGACGGTTCCTAGCGCGACAAAACCGTCGTAATGCGTGCCGCCTTCGGCCGCGCCATCGAGCGCGAAGGTGATGACAGCAGGTATTTCGAGCGAGCCAGGAACCGTGACGACGTCATATGTGGCGCCAGCCTCGTCGAGCGCGCCGGTCGCACCTTCGAGCAGCGCGTCGGCGAGATCGTCGTGAAAGCGCGCTTCGACAATGAGCAGATGCGCCTTCGCCTTCGGGCGAATGAACGCTTTGCCGTGTTGGGATGTGCCTGCCATAAAAGTCTCCGGGGGGTTGCCGGTGACTTAGGCCGAAGCCGGGTTTATCGCAAGCGGAAGATTGGCGGACCGACACCAACGCTGTATCTCTCGAAGGATTCAGATCCCGGGGCAGCGCGATGTTTCGGTACTTTGTTTGGCTAGGTAGGCGAAGCCTCAAGGATCGAGATCGGCGCGGTGGTGTCGATCACTCGCTCGAGCTTCAGCCCTGCGGCCTCGAACAGCCTGGCGTATTGCGCCTCGGTCCGCTCAAGGCCGCCGGTGACCGCGAGCATGACCACATCGATGGCCTTGATCTGGGCTGGTTCGTCGCCCGCAGGGACGAGCGTCTCGGCCACAAGCACCCTGCCATGCGTTTGCATTGCCTCGCGGCAACGGCGCAAGATCAACTCCGCGCGTTCATCGTCCCAATCGTGGATCACCTTCTTGATTACATAGACGTCGCCGACGGGGACGCTGTCGAAGAAGTCGCCGACGACGAAGTCGGTGCGCGACGGATCGCTCCCGGCCTCCTGGCGCGCCGCCGCCACTCCGGAGGCGAGATCGAGAAGAACCCCGCTCAAATGGGGATTGCGGGCAAGGATGGCCGAGAGAAGCTGTCCATGCCCGCCGCCGACATCGACGACCCGCGTGTATCGGCTGAAATCATAGGCGTCGGCGACCGCCTCGTTGCTGCCTTGGCCCTGGGCAATCATAGCTCGCTGAAACAGGGCAGCCTGTTCCGGGTGGGCCGAAAGCCAATCGAACCTCGGACTTCCGAACACCTTGTCGAAGGCCGGCTTTCCGGTGCGGACGGAATGCAGAAGCTGCTCGAACGCAAGATAGGCCTCGCTGTTGACCATCCGGATGAAGTCGCGTGGTCCGGGTCGATCGGAACGAAGCGCCGCGCCCACCTCCATCAAGGTAAAATGACGAGGGCGAACTTCAGTGAAGACCCCCTCCGGAGCCAGAAGCCGCATGACGCGATAGAGCGATTCCGCATCCGTCTTCGTGGCGGCCGCCAAATCTTCAACTGACTGCTCGCCGGAAGCCAGAAGATCGGGAATGCCGAGTTCGATGACGACGCGCAGCGCCTGTGACACGGCAAATCCGAAACCCAGCCTCATGACTTGTTGCGACGGGTTGGTCATGGCTTTCCCCTCCGGACAGGTGAAAAGCTTACGAGGGGCGCGAGCAGAAGTGAAGCGGGACGCAGTGTTGAACGGCGCGGCCTCACGACTTGCTTTTGTCAAAGCCCCTCTTTCGCCGCCTCCGCCAGGCGCGCGGCATAGCGGGCCATGGTGTCGATCTCGAGATTGACGCGGTCGCCGGCCTGGCGTTGGCCCCAGGTGGTGACGCTCAGCGAATGATGGATGAGCAGCACGTCGAAGCGGGTGCCTTCGACCTTGTTGACGGTGAGCGAGGTGCCGTCGAGCGCGACCGACCCTTTCGGCGCGATGAACTTCGCCAGATGCCGCGGCGCTTCCAGCGTGAAGCGCACGGCATCGCCCTCCTCCTTGCGCTCGACGATCTCGGCCGTGCCGTCGACATGGCCGGAAACGATGTGGCCGCCGAGCTCGTCGCCGATCTTCAGCGCCCGTTCGAGATTGATCCTGGTGCCTGATTTCCAGCTGGATGCCGTGGTGAGCCTCAGCGCCTCCTCCCAGGCCTCGACCTCGAACCAGCGCGCGTTGGAACCAGTTTCGGGGAGCGCCGTGACCGTCAGGCAAACGCCGCCGCAGGAGATGGAGGCGCCGATGGCGATGGTTTCGGGATCATAGGTGGTGTCTATGCGCAGCCCAACGCCTTCGGCCAGCGGCTTCACGGTAGCGACAGTGCCAACGTCAGTCACAATCCCAGTAAACATCAGAGAGCGTCTTTCATTTTGACCATGATCTAACCCAAAAATCGGTTCCCACTTTTTGGGATCATGGTCTTACCCACTCGGCGTAACTGTCTTCGCCGAAGCGCATATCACGCAGCTTGCGAAAACCTGCCGGGATATGGTCGGCGTCGATAGGCGATGCAATACCGTCTTTGCCGATCGCCTCAGGTCCCTGGAACAGGACGATGCGGTCGACAAGGTCTTCCTCGAGGAAGGCCTTGGCTACCTTGGCGCCGCCTTCGACCAAAACGCTTGCCATGCCAAGCGCGGCAAGGTCTTCCAGCAATTCCGGCAAGGCGACCACGCCATTGTGGGTTTCGGTGCCGATGAAGCGCACGCCCGCGCGTTCGAGCGCCGCCCGCCGGTGCGGGTCGGCTTCCAGACAGGCGGCGATATAGAGCGGCACGCGGTCGACGCCGGATATCAGCTTGGATGTCTCCGGCAGCCGGATCTGCCGATCGAGGATGATGCGCGCCGGCGAGCGGTTCTCCAGTCCCGGAAGGCGCACGGTCAGCGCCGGGTCGTCCTCGAGAGCGGTGCCGATGCCGACCAGGATGGCGTCGGACTCGGCGCGCATCAGATAGACATCGCGCCGCGCGATCTCGCCGGTGATGGCGACCTGGCCCGCGCCTTTGCGGCCGATCTTGCCGTCACTCGAAAGCGCAAGCTTCAGAGTTACTTCCGGGCGTTTTTTTAGAGAACGAGTCAGATAGCCGGCCATCTGCTCGGCGGCCTCGGCGGCCAGCACTTTCTCCACCACCTCGACACCGGCGGCGCGCAGTATGGCGTAGCCCTTGCCGGAGACGCGCGGATCGGGATCGCTTGCCGCGCCGACGACGCGCGCGATGCCGGCATTGACCAGCGCGTTGGCGCAAGGCGGCGTGCGGCCGTGGTGGGCGCAAGGCTCCAAAGTAACGTAAGCCGTAGCACCACGCGCGAGTTCGCCGGCCTCGGCCAGCGCTTCGGTCTCGGCATGCGGGCGGCCGCCGACGGCCGTCACGCCGGTACCGACGATCATCGGGCCGGCGCCGTCGTCGCGCACGATGATGGTGCCGACGGAAGGGTTGGTCGACGTGCGGCCGGCGTTGCGGCGCGACAACCTGATGGCCGCGGCCATGAAACGGCGATCAAGGGCCGCCTGCGCGGCCTCGTCCAGTCGCTGTCCCGCCATGATCAGCCAGCGTCCTCTTCGGTCTTTTCCTCGTCGCCCTTCAGTTCGCCCAGCAGCTCATGAAAATCCTTGGCCTCGCGGAAATTGCGATAGACCGAGGCGAAGCGGACATAGGCGACGTCATCCAGCGATTTCAGCGCATCCATGACCAGCCGGCCGACTTCGCCCGAAGCAACCTCGGTTTCGCCGGAGCTTTCGAGCTGGCGCACGATGCCGGTGACCGCGCGGTCGATGCGCTCGGGGTCGACATTGCGCTTGCGCACGGCGATCTCGACGGAGCGCAGCAGCTTGTCACGGTCGAAAGGCACCTTGCGGCCGGACTTCTTGACGACGACAAGGTCGCGCAGTTGGACGCGCTCGAAAGTCGTGAAACGGCCGCCGCAATCGGGGCACACCCGCCGCCTGCGGATCGCCGCGCCGTCTTCGGCGGGACGCGAATCCTTCACCTGCGTATCTTCGGACTGGCAATAGGGACAGCGCATGGAGAGCCTTGGGTTCGCGATTCTGTGGGCGAAAGGCTTAGAGCCTTTCATGCCTCAGAGATAGCGAGGCATAAGCAAGATTGCCAGCGCCCCACCCCGCTAGCCGACAGGCGTCAGGGCGCAACATCCTTGGTCGAGAACCCGCAGGACGCGCCTAGGTTGCGATAGGCCTTGGTGAAGCCGTCCATCGGGATGCTGGTGACCTTCTGTTTGCCGAAGGTGACATCGAGCGAGGTGACCTTGCGCATGGCGCGCAGCAGGGCGAGGCTGGTCTTGGCCTGGTTGTCGACCATCCAGCTGGGACGACCACCGGCGGCGCCGTTGGAGGTCACGGTCGCAGCGACCTTCACGCCAGGGTCGCCGAAGGTCGCGGCGATCTTGTCGCCGGTCGGCAGGTTCCCGTTGTCGATGATGAACATGATGGCCGGATACGCGTCCGGCGGCAGCGCATCGCCAGTCGAGATCGACAGCGTCAGGGATCCGGCATTGCCGTCGCCGTCGACGAATGCAGTCGAGGCGGCGCAGGTCTTGTGCGCATCCTGCCCGGTATCGAGCGTATCGATGATGGTGGTCCACTTGCCGAAGGTATTGGTGGCCGGCATGTCGGAGCCGGGCTGCGCCTGCTCCTGCGCAACCGCGCCGGACAGGGCGAAAACGGCCAGCGAGCCAGACAGGGCCAGGGTGGCAAGACGGAAAGTGCGCATCATCAGGTCTCCGGTAAGCCGCGCCGCCCGATCAAGGAGCGGCGCGAAGCGCAAGGATAAAAGATGACGTATGTCGCGCGGTCAACCGACGGAGGGCAACCGAGCGTGGATCAGCCGAGATAGGGGTAAAGCGGGAAGCGGTCGGTCAACGCCGTGACCTTGGCTTTGACGGCGGCCTCGACGGCCGCATTGCCGTCGTCGGAATTCGCCACCTTCAGCCCGTCCAGCACCTCGGCGATCAGCTTGCCGATCTCGCGGAATTCGGCCTGGCCGAAGCCGCGCGTGGTGCCGGCCGGCGTGCCGAGGCGTACGCCCGACGTCACGAACGGCTTTTCCGGATCGAACGGGATGCCGTTCTTGTTGCAGGTGATGTTGGCGCGGCCGAGGGCGGCTTCCGCGCGCTTGCCGGTGGCGTTCTTCGGCCGAAGGTCGACCAGCATCAAATGGTTGTCGGTACCGCCGGAGACGATATCGAGGCCAGTCTCCTGCAGGCTGGACGCCAGCGCCTTGGCATTGGCGACGATGCTTTCGGCATAGGCCTTGAAGCTCGGCTTCAGCGCCTCGCCGAGCGCCACCGCCTTGGCGGCGATGACATGCATCAGCGGGCCGCCCTGCAAGCCCGGAAATACCGCCGAATTCATCTTCTTGGCGATGTCCTCGTCGTTGCACAGGATCATGCCGCCGCGCGGACCGCGCAGCGATTTGTGGGTCGTCGTGGTCACGACATGGGCATGAGGCAATGGCGACGGATGCACGCCGCCGGCGACGAGACCGGCGATATGCGCCATGTCGACCATCAGATAGGCGCCGATCGAATCGGCGATCTCGCGGAAACGCTTCCAGTCCCAGATGCGCGAATAGGCGGTGCCGCCGGCCAGGATCAGCTTCGGCTTGGTCTCATGCGCGGTCTTCTCGATCGCGTCCATGTCGAGCAAATGGTCTTCCTTGCGCACGCCATAGGAGACGACCTTGAACCACTTGCCGCTCATGTTGACCGGCGAGCCGTGGGTGAGATGCCCGCCCGAATTCAGGTCGAGGCCCATGAAGGTGTCGCCGGGCTGCAGCAGCGCCAGGAACACGGCCTGGTTCATCTGGCTGCCCGAGTTCGGCTGAACGTTGGCGAAATTACAGCCAAAGAGCTTTTTCGCGCGCTCGATGGCCAGTTCCTCGGCCACGTCGACGAACTGGCAGCCGCCATAGTAGCGCTTGCCCGGATAACCCTCGGCATATTTGTTGGTCATGATCGAGCCCTGCGCTTCGAGCACGGCGCGCGACACGATGTTTTCCGACGCGATCAGCTCGATCTCGTGGCGCTGGCGCCCAAGCTCGTTGCGGATGGCGCCGAAGATTTCCGGATCGGCGTCGGCAAGCGTGGTCTCGAAGAAGGATTCGAATTTTCTGGAGGCTGCCGCTGCGTTTGACATGGCTTGCTTTCCCTTGGGGCCGGAGGTCTGCGAGGTCGCCGCGCATTAACACAGTTGTTTCCGAGCCGCCACGTTTGCGGCGCGAAATTTGCTGGCCGGTTTGCGCCAAGACAAACCCGTCCAGCTCTAATCCCGCGGTTCGCGGCCCTTGAGGATCGCTTCCGAGAAGGTGATCTCGGTGAACAGCTTGCGCGCCGTATGGTCATTGATGTCGCCACGGCGAAGCATCGCCTGCAGTTCGGCCCGCTCGGCCTCGATGCCGGCAAGCCTGAATCCGAGCTCGATCCGCCCGGATTCGCGGGCCTCGGCGCGCGCTTCGTCGGCGCCGTCGGAGAGCGAGATGCGCCGCCGGTAGATGGATGCGACGCTCTCGGCGATGGCAAGCTTCATGTGGGCCTCCCCTTCACTGCCGTCGCTGGCGAGGCCTTCGATCCTGGCGATGGCCGCGTTGGCGGCGCCGACGCGGGCGCGGCGCTCTTCGGCCGCACCTGGATGCTCGCCAGGCTCGAAGAGGCCGCGCGCGACCGTAGGCAGGGTAAGGCTCGCAATCGCCAGCGAGCATATGATGACGCCGGCGGCGAGGAAGATCACGAGGTCGCGGGCCGGGAACGGCGAGCCGTCTTGCAAGGTAAGCGGCAGGGACAGGATGCCGGCCAGAGTGACGGCGCCGCGCACGCCGGCGATCGAACCGGCGAGCCTGACGCGAAAACCAAAGGGTTCGGCTTTGCGCTTGCCGAGACGCGCGGCAAGCACGGCGCCCATGTCGCCGATCCAGATCCAGACATAGCGCAGGCCGATCAGGCAGAGCGTGAGCAACAGCACGGTCAATGCCGGCTCGAACAGCCAATGCCGGGTCGTCAGCTCCGGCGGCACCTTGCGGATGATGTCGGGCAGTTGCAGGCCAAGCAGGATGAACAGCGAGCCGTTGAACATGAAGATCAGCATCGACCAGAGCGAGATCGTCTGGATGCGCGCCGAGACCGCCATGTGGCGGACGATGCCGGAATATCCGGTCAACAGGCCGGCGGTGACAGCCGCCAGAACGCCCGACGCGTTCAAATGCTCGGCGATCAGATAGGCGACGAAGGGCAACAGCACCATGACCAGCACCTGCGCCTCGGCCGGTGTGCTGGTGATGCGGCCGAGGATCTGCAACGACTTCGCGGCGATGAACAGCGCCGCGATGCCGGCGAGAATGCCGATCGCCACAGCCAAGAGGAAGCTCAGGGATGCCGCGGCGAACGAAAAGCTGCCGGTCAGCGCCGCCGCGACGGTGAAGCGGAACATCACCAGACCCGAGGCGTCGTTGAGCAGGGATTCGCCTTCCAATATGTGCATCAGCCGCGCCGGGACGACATTGCGGTCGACGATCGAGGACACGGCGACCGCATCGGTCGGCGACAGCACGGCGGCCAGAGCGAAGGCGACGACCAGCGGGATGCTCGGCACCAGCCAGTGCAAGGCGTAACCGAAGCCGACGATGGTGAAGAAGACGAGCCCGATGGCGAGGTCGAGGATCGGGCTGCGCAACGCGATCAGCTCGCGCTTCGGCGCCGAGAACGCATCGCCGAACAGCAACGGCGGAATGAACACCAGGAGAAACAGCTCCGGGTCGATCTCGACATGCAGGCCGCGTGCCGGCCAGGCCAGGGCGGCGCCGATCGCGATCTGCAGCACCGGCAGCGGCACGCGCACCAGCCGCACCAGCGCACCGGACAAAGTCACGAAGGCGAGCACGACGAGGATGAAGACGGCGACGTCCATGGCGCGATTCCGGCTGGTCGACCGACCATGGGCAATTGCCAGCGTCGCGTCCAGCTGGCCGGGCATCACGCGGCCGTATCAACCGCGGACGCGTCGCCGTTCCGCTATTGCGACAGAACCGCCTTGGGCACGGAACAAAGCGCCGTGAAAGCGGGATTCACGACATTGCCGATGCGCAGGCTGCAGGTCTGGCTGACCAGTTGATGCGCGTCCATCGTGTCCATGCCTGTCCGTTGCGCCACCCAGCGCACCAGCCCGGCGACCGCGATGCGGGCGGCGTCGTCCAGCGGCCGCGCGCAGCCGATGACCCCGATATGGCTTTCAGTCTCCAGGCGCGGCCAGTCGAAGCTCTCATCCGGCACCGCCTTCTCGGCGGACAGGGTCGTGAAGAAGGCGCCCTCGACCGCGGTGCCTGCGATCTCGCCATCGCCCTGCGCGTAATGTCCGTCACCGATATAGATGTGCCCGCCATCGACATTGGCCCGCAGGTAGAGCGTCGCGCCTTCCGTCAGGTCCGCGATGTCGAAATTGCCGCCGAAGTCGCCGGGAACGACGCCGAGGCGAACCTCGCCATGAGCGGGCGCGACGCCCAACGTGCCGTGGAAAGGCCGGTAGCCGGCGCGCAGCGTGCGGCCGGAGGAGGTCCGTGTGGTCAACTGCGTTCGATCCGGCGAGAGGCGCCATATCCACACCCGCTCGTCCTGCTCCTGCTGCAAGTTGGGCGAGGCGCGGGTTCCCGACAGGAAGCCGAAATTCGGCGAAATCGTCGCCACGCCCCAGTCACGAGCGGGCTCCAGGCGATGCAGGCGGATCGCCATGATATCGCCGGCCCTGATCCCTTCGACGGCGATCGGACCGACCAGCGGGTTGACTTTCGGATAGGGCGCGACCTCGCGCGGCTTGCCGTCGACGCTCGTCAGCTTGCCGGAAAAGCAGTCCTCGGTGAACACCGTGAATTGCTCGCCAGCCCTGACGGAAAGCCGCGGCGCATGCCCTCCCAGTTGGAACACAAAATCGTGCCCGTCGTTCAGCGGTCGAACCAAGTGCCGGCTCCCAGTTTCTCGACTATCTCGACGAATGCCTGCGTGGCGTCGCGATGGATACTATGGCCGACATTGGGCATCACGACGACAGACCGCTCACCGACCTCTGCCCGCAGGCGGGCGGTGTCGTCGGTCGGGACAAACCGGCTCACTTCCGGCAGGACCCAAACCGTCGGCAGCATCCGGGCTAGGCGCGCCGCCTCATCCCGCAGATCCCAGGGCGCGTTGCCGGCGAAGGCTGAACGCGCGTCATCGAACGATATCTGCTCGAGCGACACGACTTTCCAGGCGGCGTCACGCCGCGACCAGCCGGGATTGAGTTTCAGCAGCCCCTCGATGTCGTGGGGCAGATTTGCTTCGTCCCAGTCCAGCATGCCCTTCGGTGTCGCCTTGTCGGCAAAATGCGAGACCGGGTCTTCCAGAAGCATTGCCTTCGGCCGGAACAGGCCGCGCAACACGCCAAGCTGCGCCAGCGTGCCGCCGAAGGAATGGCCAAGCAGCACGTCCGGTCCGGCGGGGAGGTTCCCGGCGAAATCGGAGAGCAGGCTGTCGAAAGAGAAGTCGCCATTGCCCCGCGCGCTTTCGCCGTGGCCGCGCATGTCGGGAGCGATCACCTGCCAGCCACGCGCGGCAAGCACCCGCGCCGGCTCGGTCATGGCGCCTGCATTGGCGGTGATGCCGTGCAGCGCCACCATCGTCTTCGGCGCGCCGCGGTCGCCCCAGCGCATGATGTTGAGCGTCACCATGTCAGGCTCCCGCCGCCCAGCCGACGATCTGCCGCCAGAGCGTCGTGTAGCCCGGCCAATCGACAAAAGCGGGCGGCGCCCAATGCGGCCCGCAATCCGAGGCAAAGGCGACCGACCGCCCCTTGCCGAACTCCGCCGCGACGATCAAGGGATCGTTGCCGACGGTAGCGACCACCGTCGCCTTCTGCCTGGCGGCAAAGCGATTGTAGCCGAGCAGCGCCGGCCACTCCGCTTCCAGCCCGCCGACGATCGGATGACTTGCAGCGGCCACGCTCGGCTTCACGCCTTGCGGCCGCTCGGCGCGGTCATCGCCCGCCTCCATTTCCACGCCCAGCACCTCCGCGACTTCGGTGTCGCGATAGCGCGCCTTGGCGTCGATGCCCTGGAAGGTCATATAGCCGCCGATCATCACCAGTCCGCCGCCGCCGAGGACATAGTCGCGTATCGCTTCGAGGCGATTGGGCAGCGTCTTCGACCGCACGAACGTGTCGGGATGGAGCAACAGGGTGTTGGCGCCGATGTCGCTCAGCATAATGCAGTCGAACTTCGCCAGTTCGCCGGCGCTGAAGGGGAAGTCGCGCGCGGCGATATGGGCCGGCTGGTAGACAACGTCCCAGCCACCGCCTTCGAGGGCGTCGCGCAGCCAGCGCACGCCTTCGGCGTACTCCGTCGTGGTGAAGGAATCGAAGCCCTTCTGGTGGATCGAATGAACGGTCCAGGATTCGCCCGCGATCAGGACGCGACGGCTCTTTGTCATACTTCCTCTCCTGTTTTGTAAGACCGGCTGGCCAGCCGCTTCAATGCGGCGATGAAGGCGGCGTGGATGCCCTCGCCATCAAGCTCGACGGCGATTTCGGCGTTCGGCGGCCCCGAGCGTCCGGCAAAGTCGATGACCGTGCGGCCATAGGTGAACTTGCCGGCGAGCTCGACCTCGACCCGAGCCGGAACGGTCCTGGCCAGGGAAGGTTCGGCCGTGACGAGCGATGCCACGGGATCGTTGAGCGGCATTGCGACGGGCCCGAACACACCCGGGCGGAATGTCGTGTTCAGGGAGCGCAGGAGCTCGGCAGCGAAGAGCCCGACCTTGCCGCCAATCGCCTCGGCGTCCGCGATCAATCCTTCGGTGATAACCGCCTGCGGTCCCACGTCGATCGAAAGAAGCGTCAAGGGAATGCCGGCCCCGAACACGATGGCTGCCGCCTCCGGATCGCACAGAACGTTCCACTCCGCCGCCGCTGTCTTGTTGCCGAGCCCCCAGGCGCCGCCGAGCGAGACGATGCGCCCGATCCTCTCCGCCAGGCCGGGATTGCGCCGCAGCGCCATGGCCAGATTGGTCAGCGGACCGGTGGTGACGACGGTGTCGGCGGCGCCTGAAAGGACCATCTCGGCGATGAGGTCGCTGGAGTGGCGTGGATCGAGGTTGACCACTTCGAGATCCGGCCGCTCCGGGTCGAGCGCACAGGTCTGGTCGAGGATGCCGGCGATCAACCTTTCGCGCACCAATGGCCCCATGGCGCCGGCCGAAACCGGGACATCCTTGCGCCCCGCAACGGCAAGGACGATTGCGCCGTTGCGCGCGGTGCGGTCCCCGGCAAGATGACCGGCACCCGTCGTCACCGCCTTCAGGTCGAGCGCCTTATGGCCGGCGGCGACCAGGATGCCCAGGGCATCGTCATTGCCCGGATCGCAGTCGAGGATGATCGGCTTCGTCATTGGGGATTGCCCTGAATTCTGGCCGGCCGGTTGCGCACCAGGATGCGCCAGCGGGCGAAAGTCAGGCCGATGATGGCGGCGAGATAGGGCAGCATCAGCACGAACTGCGAGGGGATGGCGAACACTTGCAGGCGGTCGCCCAGCGCGCCGAAGAAGCCGAACAGGAAGGACGCCGCCGCCGTCATCCAGGGCTGGCCGCCGCCGAACAGCGTCGCGGCCAGCCCGATGAAGCCGCGGCCGCTGGTCATGTCCGGCAGGAAGAAATGCAGCTTGTCCATGGCAAGCTGCGCGCCGGCAAGCCCGGCCAGCAAGCCGCTGACCGCCAAGGACAGGGCTTTCATGACAGCGATGCGGATGCCGGCGGAGCGCGCGGCGTGCTCGTCCTCTCCCGCGGCCCGCAGGCTGGCGCCGAGCGGCGTCTTGTAGAGAAAGATATAGGTGAGCGGCACCGCGACAAGCGCGATCAGCACGATGATGCTCTGGCCTTCGAAGGCCGGCCCGAGCACCGGCAGCCAGGACAGCGATCCGGCGGGCACATGCCAGATGTCGGGAAAGGCGATCGGCCTCAGCCCGCCTGGACTGTTGTAGTAGCGCTCGAGGATGAAGAGCGTGCCGCCGGCGGCCAGCAGGTTGATGCCAAGGCCCGCCACGATGAAATCGGCGAAGAAGCGCAAGGTCAGCAGCGCCAGAAGCTGCGAAAGCACCACCGCGACCACCAGCGCCGACAGGAAGGCCGGCCAGGCGCTGCCGCTCCAGTCGCCGACGGCGATGGCCGCGAAGGCGGCCGCCAGCATCATGCCCTCGACCGCGACATTGAGGATGTTGGCGCGCAAGGTGATCATTGCCGCCAGCGCGGCAAGCAGGATCGGGGTCGATTGTTCAAGAACCGCGGCGAGCAGCGATGCGAGGTTCATCCCTTACCTCCTCACGCTGCCTGGGCGGCGCGACGCAGCCGCGCCGTCATCAGCAGCACGAGCAGGCCCGTCAAAAGGTTGACCAGCGAGCGCGGCACATCGGTGGAAATCTGCATGTAGGCAGCACCATTCAGCATCGCGGCGTAAAAGAGCGCGGTCGCCAGCGAACCGATCGGATGGACACGGGCAAGCAGGGCGCAGGTGAGGCCGACAAGCCCGTAGCTCGGCGAGAAATTCTGCTCGAAGCGGTGTCCGACGCCGAGCACATAAAGCGCTCCGGCCAGCCCGGCCAATCCACCGGCGATGACCATCGCCGAGATCACCCGCCGCGCCGCCGGCACGCCGGTGGCCTCGGCAAAGCGCAGATTGGTGCCGGCCGCGCGAACCTCCGCGCCCCATCGGGTGCGGAACAGCACGATCCATGAGACGACGGCAAGCACGGCGGCGACAAGGAAGCCGCTGGTGGCGCGCGGAACGAAAGGCAAGGGCGGCAGCCAGATCGAGCTCGGCACCATCCAGCTCACCGCGCCATAGGCGGTGGTGTCGCGGATCACCTGGTTGGCCAGCCAGGAGGTGATCAGGAGAATGATGATGTTGAGCATCAGTGTCGTCACCACCTCGTCGACGGCGAGACGCACCTTGAGCACGCCCGGAATCCAGCCGACCACCGCGCCGGCAAGAAAACCGGCGACGATGGCGAGCGGCATCAGCATAAAGGCCGGCAGCGAAGCGCCGGCGATGGCGACGACGGTGGTGGTGACCGCGCCCGCGTAGAGCTGGCCCTCGCCGCCGACATTGAAGATGCCGGCGCGAAAGGAGAAGACGACACCGAGCGCGATCAGGGTGAGCGGCGTGGCGCGGTTCAGGAACAGGGCGAAGTTGCCGAGCGAATCGAAATTGGCGAGCAACAGGTCGCGATAGGCGCGGACCGGCTCATCCGTGATCGACGCGACCAGCAGGAAGCCGAGCGCCAGCGTGAGCAGGATCGCGGCGAGCGGCGCGCGAATGACGCGCAGGAAATTGGACAGCGCCGGCGCCATTACGCAGCCTCCTTCGATCCGCCGTTCATCAGATATCCGACGGTCTCCTCGTCGGCCTCGGCGCGGTCGAGGACGCGCATCATGCGCCCCGAATACATGACGCCGATCCTGTCGGAGAGCGCGAAGATCTCGGAGAGCTCGGACGAGATCAGGAGCACGGCGCGGCCCCGGTCGGCGGCCTGCAGGATGCGCGCGTGAACGAATTCGGACGCGCCGATGTCCAGTCCGCGCGTCGGCTGGCAGATCAGGAGCAGCGATGGGTCGCGCTCCAGCTCGCGGGCAATCACCAGTTTCTGCATGTTGCCGCCGGAGAGCCAGCCGGCCTGCGTGGCAGGCTGCGCGCCGCGCACGTCGAACTCCTTGATCTTCTCGCCCGCGAAGCTGTCCAGCTTCTGCCGATTGATCAGGCCGCCGGACAGCAATCCGGCGCGGCTGTAGTTGGTCGCCGCGACGTTCTCGGCGACGCTCATCGTGACGCTCAGGCCACGGTCGAGGCGGTCTTCCGGCACGAAGCCGAGACCGGCCTGCTGGCGCTCCCATAGATCAGCGTCGGTCAAATCCCGGTCGCCGAAGCGGATCCTGCCCGCCTGCACCGGCATCAGCCCGGCGATTGCCTCGGCGAGTTCGGTCTGGCCGTTGCCGTCGACGCCGGCGATGCCCAGAACCTCGCCGGCGCGTACCTGGAGAGAGATGCGGTCGAGCAGACGCCGGCCTGAATGATTGGTCATGCTGACACTGTCGAGCGTCAGGACCGGGGCGCCGAAGCTGCGCTGCCCACTGCCCTTGCGGCCGACCAGGAATACGTCGCGGCCGACCATGTCGCGGGCGATGTCGGCTTCGGTGACATCTGCCGTATTGCGCGTCGAAATGCTGCGGCCATGGCGAATGACGGTCACGCGGTCGGAGACGGCTTTCACCTCGCGCAGCTTGTGGGTGATGAAAAGAATGGTGCGGCCCCTGGCGCGCAAGCCGTCGACCACACCGATCAGCTCGTCGACTTCGGGCGGAGTCAGCACGGCGGTCGGCTCGTCGAGGATCAAGAGATCCGCGTCGAACGCCAGCGCCTTCAGGATCTCGACGCGCTGGCGCTGGCCGACCGAAAGCGTGCGCACCGGCGCTTCCGGATCGAGGCGGAAATTGTAACGCGCGATCAGTTCGCGGGCGCGCTCGACCATCTGCCGGCGGTCGGAGAAGATACCCAGCCGGCGCGGCTGGCGGCCGAGAAACAGGTTCTCAGCACGCTCATGGACGGCACCAGCGTGAAGTGCTGGTGCACCATGCCGATGCCGAGGCGGCTCGCGGCGATCGGGTCCGCGATCGTCACGGTCTTGCCGTTCAGCACGATGGAGCCGGCGTTCGGCTGGTGAATGCCGGCAAGGATATTCATCAGCGTCGACTTACCGGCGCCGTTCTCGCCGCAGATGACATGCACCTCGCCGCGCCAGACATCGAGGTCGACATGACTGAGCGCGGCCTTCTCGCCAAACGACTTGGCGATGCCTGCAAGGCTCAAGATGATATCCGGGTCGCTCATCGGCACGCTTCCTGGGGGCACGCTTCCTGGTCGGAATGACGGGACGCCGCCTTGGCAGCGTCCCGTTTCAAGGTCCTGGGAGGGCTTACTTGAAAGCAGTGTCGACCTTGATCTCGCCGCTGACCACCTTGGCCTTGGCGGCGTCGACTTTGGCCTTGATGTCGGCGGGCACCAGCTTGTCGTTGTAGACAAGGCCGACGCCCTCATTGGCGAGGCCGTAGACCTTGAGCTGGCCGAACTCGGCCTTGCCGTCCTGGATCTGCTTGATCGAGTCGTAGATCGAGTTGCCGATCTGCTTGATCATCGAGGCGATCACATTGTCCGGGTGCAGGCCACTCTGGTCGGAATCGACGCCGATGGCGTATTTCTTGGAGTCCGCAGCGCCCTTGAGGATACCGAGGCCGGCTGGGCCGGCGACGTTGAAGACGACGTTGGCGCCGTTCTGGATCGCGGTCTTGGTCAGGTCGTAAGCCTTCTGCGCGTCGTTGAAGTTGCCGATGAAGATCACCTGCACGTCGATGTCCGGCACGACGGTCTTGGCGCCCTGCTTGAAGCCGAGGATGAAGTCCTGGATGACCGGCAGGTCCATGCCGGCGACCACCGCGATCTTCGGATCGCCGGAAGTGAGCGGAAAATCCTTCTTGTCGGTCGCCGCGATCGCGGCCAGCGCGCCGGCGAGATAGGAGCCTTCGTTCTGCGCGTATTTCACCGAAAGAACATTCGGCTGCTTCAACTCATCGTCGAAGAAGACATATTTCTGGTCGGGATGCTGCGGCGCGACGTCGGCCAGGTTGTCGTGCATGTTTGGCCCGGTGAAGACGACACTCCATTCGCCCGAATTCGATACTGCCTCAAGATTCTGGCGCCAGAGCTGGGGATCGGTCGGCGATGCCTGCAGCAGGCGCGTCTTGACGCCTTCCTTCTCGGCGCGAGCGAAGCCGGTGGCGGCGTTGTCGTTGAAGCCCATGTCACCGAGATTGTCCGACATCACATAGACAGCGCTGAAGTCGGCGGCGAGTGTCGGTCCGGCCACCAGGCCAAGCCCGAGAGCAGCGGCGTACGCTATTGATTTCATGATCGATCTTGTCATTTGTTTCATTCCCCTTTCTTGGTTGCGAACTGTCTGTCTCAGGAGCGTGGCGGCGCTACCGAGTTGCGCTTGATCAGCGCGACCGGGAGCCGTGTGAGTTCAGGCGGCGACGCCTTGTCGATCAGCGCTTTGAGTGTGCTGAACCCGATGCGGCCGAGTTCAGCGGTCGGCTGGCGGATTGTGGTGAGGCCTGGCGCGAGGAGGTCGGCAAACGGCATGTCGTCGAAGCCGACCAGCGAGATGTCCTGCGGCACGTTGAGGCCTTTGGAACGCACCGCTTCCATGATGCCGATGGCAATGAAATCGCTGCCGGCGAAAACGGCCGTCGGCGGCTGGCCGCCGGCCAGGATGTCCAGCATGGCTACGCGGCCGAACGCGCGCGAATACTCGCCCTGGCGGACATCGCCGTCGTCGACTTCTATCCCCGCCTCGGCCATGGCGTCGCGGTACCCGGCCAGTCGTTCGATGGCGCTGAACAGCTTCGCCGGGCCGCCGATATGGGCGATGCGCCGGTGCCCGGCCTCGATGAGGTGGCGCGTTGCGGCGCGAGCGCCTTCGCGGTTCTCGACGAAGATTTTCGGAACGTTGACGCCCGGAATGTCCTCGTCGATCAGAACGATGTGGCCGTAATGGTGAAGCGTGGCGGCGAGCGAGCCGTCGTCCGGCCGGTTGGTCATCATGATCAGCCCGTCGACATGGCCGTCTTTCAGCCGCCTGAGACTGGCGAGCTCGCGCTCCCGGTTGCCGCCGGTGCTGCTCATCAGCACGGAATAGCCGTGCTTTTCCGCCTCGTCCTCGACGGCGGCGGCCAGTTCGGCAAAGAACGGGTTGGCGATTTCAGGCGTCATCATGCCGATCGCCTCGGAGCGGCCGAGACTCAGGCGCTTGGCGAGGATGTTCGGGCGGTAGTCGAGCGCCACGATGGCCGCGTCGATGCGCGCCGCCGTCTCCGCCGGAAGCTCGATGCGATTGTTGAGATAGCGCGACACGGTGGTGGTCGACACCCTCGCCATTATCGCGACTTCATTGATGGTGCTCATGTCCGCCCCAGCCAGCAACGAACCAAACGCTAACCCATAAAATTTGGCTAGTAAAGCGGTTGCGTAAAGTGGTTTACTGACTTTTGTGGGCTACGCTGACATTCAACGCCGACCGCGGCCATCGCCGCGGCGGCGGGCTTGTCATTCTTGTCAGGGAGTCATCGGCAGGACGAGTTCCAGAAGCCCACCGGATATCCGCGGGGCGCCATCTGAGGCCGCGCCGCACGGCCCAGGTACCGCAAGGGCCTTGCCATGCTGGCGCGATTGTCTTGTTGCAGGCGGCTCCCGGACCGCTCGGAAAGCCGAAGACGCGCCCCGACTGCCCCACGCCCAAGCTTCGTTTCACGGAAACGGCGAACCGCTCTATCTCTTTACTTTCACGCAATTCCGCACACACTCTTCCCGGAATTGCTGTAAGGCGCGCATTGCGTCGCCCAAACAAAAAGGCCGCTGCGAGAGCGGCCTTTTTTTCTTTTAAGGATCAGATGCTTACTGCGCGGAGCTGATCTGGAGCTCGGTGGCGCCGTCAAGGGCGTAGATATCGTCGCGGAACTGCACGACGCCCGGAGCCGTCGACCATGCCGAGAGGTAGAGGAAGTGAACCGGTACCGGATTGACCACATTGATCGGCGTGTTCTCGCCGGTCTTGATCGCCGCCTCGAAATGCTGGCGGTCCCAGCCGGGCGTGTCGCGCAGGATCCAGGTGACGAGGTCGCGCACGTTCTGGACGCGTACGCAGCCGGAGGAATCGAAGCGCATCAGCTTGCCGAACAGGCTTTGCTGCGGCGTGTCGTGCATATAGACGCCGTCCGGGCTCGGGAAGTTGATCTTGACCGAGGCCATCGCATTGTTGCTGCCGGGATCCTGGCGGAAACGGTATTTCGCGGCATCGTCCGTCGACCAGTCGATGGTCATCGGATCGACCTCGCTGCCGTCCGGGGCGAACAGGCGGATGTGGCTGTCCTTGAGGTAGTTCGGGTCCTTCCGCATCAGCGGAATGATGTCTTTGCGCACGATCGAGACGGGCGCGTTCCAGTACGGATTGACGATGATCTCGTTGATCTTCGAATTGACGATCGGCGTCTGGCGGTCGATCTTGCCGACAATCGCCGTGTGGCGCAGCACGACGCGGTCGTTCTCGACCGCT
This sequence comes from Mesorhizobium sp. B3-1-7, assembly GCF_006439385.1. NCBI lineage: Bacteria > Pseudomonadati > Pseudomonadota > Alphaproteobacteria > Hyphomicrobiales > Phyllobacteriaceae > Mesorhizobium > Mesorhizobium sp. B3-1-7. The sequence continues at coordinate 56,713 of NZ_VFTL01000033.1, read as the reverse complement.
TCGACCTGGGCGCCCGGAATGTCGACCAGCACGTAACGGTCGCCGAGCGTGCCGGCCTTTTCCTTCAGGCGCTGCAGGTTGGTCTGCAACTGGCCGAGCCGGACCTGCGCCGACACGTTCATCGCGGCATAGGTGTATTTGCCCATGGCGCCGTCGGCCGGCAGGCCGTGACGGAGCTGGAAGCGCTTGACCGCCGAGTCGACATAGGAATCGAAGGCCGTCGAAATGCCGGCGCTCTGCGGCAGGTCGCCCGACACCATCAGGCGCTTGCGCAGCGGGACGACATCCGGATCGTCGACGCCGAGCTGTAACTTCTTGGTCGCCGGAACCTGCTCCCAGCCGCCCTGGGAGACGATGTTCTGATACTGCGCCACCGCCTGCTCGGTGAAGGCCACCGTCTGCTGGCTGAAGATCGGCAGCGTCGAGGCGACCTTGTTGGTGTCGGTGCCGCGGGCGTCGAACTGGTCGTCCCAATTGCCGCGCGTCGAGGATTTCAGGATATCCCCGATCACGTCCTGGGCGCTCGCATGGCCGGCGACCATGGCGGCGGCGAGCGCGGAGGCTCCGGTAAGGAAGAAACGGCGGCTGGTTCTCATGGCAGACATTCTTGCTTTATCGCTCTCGCTCAACTTGCTTGCCGAGCGGCTTGTCCGCACTCTAGGGGTGGCAAACTTAACAATTCGCCAACCATGACCCGCATCGGCCGGCCGCCAGAAACGCGCCGCCGCAACGCAGGTTCCAAGGAGCGCAAGGCACAGGCCCGCAGCATCACCCGCAATCGGCATTGACCGCGATTATGGCGGCAACGTGGCCTTGGCCCGCGATTTGCATGCGGCGGCCAGATGAAAGAAATGACAGCGATGCTTTTTTGCACCGGCAGGATGCCAGCGCGTCCTTATGAAATCTGTGCCCTGCCCTTCAGGCGCAGAGCCTTCATGCGCGCGAAGCGACGGTCAAGCTCCCGCAGATGCCCGCCTTCGCAATAAAGAAAAAGACCGGCGCGCTTCGGTGCCGGCCTCCTGTTCTTTCCCCCCGGGGCCGCGCTTCTCCGGCGCGGCTTTCCCGTCTCAATTCCGAAGCACTCACATCCGATACGCGATCGTGTCGTTCCAGAAGCGATCGAGACGCTGCAGCGCGCGGTTCATCTGCTTGAACTCGTCGGTGTTGATGCCGCCGACCGCCTCGATCGAACCGACATGGCGCTCGTAGAGCCCGGCGACGACGTCGGCCACCTCGTTGCCCTTCGGCGTCAGCGAGACGCGGACCGAACGGCGGTCGATGCGCGAGCGCTGGTGGTTGATGAAGCCGAGGTCGACCAGCTTCTTAAGATTGTAGGAGACGTTGGAGCCGAGATAGTAGCCACGCGAGCGCAGCTCGCCGGCGGTCAGCTCCGAATTGCCGATGTTGAAGAGCAGCAGCGCCTGGATGGCGTTGATGTCGGAGCGGCCGTTGCGGTCGAACTCGTCCTTAATCACGTCAAGCAGGCGGCGGTGCAGACGCTCCACCAGCTGCAGCGATTCCATGTACAGCGAGCGGATAGCCTCGCGGCGATCGTCGGATACGTTTGCGGTCTTCGCCGCCGGACGCGAATTGATCATTGTCTTTGCCTCTCGTTTGTCGCCTTGGTGATTTTTTGTTTTTCACCTTGATCGCGACACTATCGAATACTCATAAAATTCGACTTAAACGCCAGGGCTAACAAGAGCTTACCGGTAAGAGGTTTCGAAAGACGCTTAACGATCGGTCACCCGAGCAAGAACAATTAACCTAAAGATTTAGCCAATGGATTTTGCAGTGAAACTGGGCTGCGAAACCGGCCCTGAAGGTCGGCCCCCGGCCGGCTTTATGGGTGGAGCATGATGTCATCCGAAAACCGCTTCACACTTTTCGGCATCATTGGCGAAGCTGGCGCTTCTGCAGCCATATGGTGACGCGAAAGACGATGTAGAGCAAGGCCACGCAGGCATGCGAGACGACGATCAGCAGCCGATGGCCGAAGAGATCGGGGAAGCCGGCATACATCACCGTCTCGGTCGCCGCGCAGATGAACCAGATCACCGGTCCCCACGATGCCAGCATCCAGAGGCCGGCGGCGGCGAAGGGGAAGAAGACGGCGAGCATGGCCGCCGCCACCTGCCAGTGCACCGGCATCAGGTCGAAGCGCCACAGTTCGCCCGGATAGATGCCGATCAGGCGGATCCAATAGAGGATGCCGAACAACAGGCAATAGCCGGCGATGACGCGCTGGAACCAGGCGAAGATCACCTCGGTGGTCGAGGGCTGCAGCACCACGCGCCTGGAGGTGACTTCGCTCACAGCGCGAGTTCCTTATCCCCGAGCGGCGCGAAATAGGCGTCGATCTCGGCCGCATCGACCTCATCCAGCCCCGCCGGCCGCCACTTGGGTGTCGAGCCCTTGTCGATGATGGCGGCGCGGATGCCTTCATAGAAATCGTGGCCGGCAAGCATGCGGTTCAGGATGCGGAACTCCATCCTCATGCATTCGTCCATCGACAGCGTCGAGCCGGCGCTGATCTGGCGCCAGGCGATGTTGAGGCTGGTCGGCGAGCGGGTTTTCAAGGTCGCGAGCGTCTTCGCGGCAAAAGCATCTTCAGCCCCTGCCCGTTCCAGGCTGTCGATAATGCCGGCGAGCGAGCTCTGCGAAAAATGGCGCGCGATCGACTCCAGGTCCTGCCGCTCCGTCTCGCGTTTCGCGGGCACGAAGAAATCGCGCAATTCTGCATTCGCGTCGCCGCTCGTCGCCAGTTCGTCGAGCAGGCCCGCCTGGTCCTCCGCCTTGATAGTGTGCGTGGCGAGCCCCGACCAAAGCGCATCGCCGTAACGGATGCGATTTCCGGTCAATCCGAGATACATGCCGAAAGAGCCGCCGAGATCCGGCAGCAGGTGGCTGGCGCCGACATCCGGGAAGAAGCCGATGCCGACCTCCGGCATGGCGAACTGCGCGTTTTCGGTCAGCACGCGATGCGAGCCGTGGAAGGAGATGCCGACGCCGCCGCCCATGACTATGCCGTCGATCAGCGCGACATAGGGTTTCTTGAAGCGGGCGATGCGGGCGTTGAGCCGGTATTCGTCGGCGAAGAAGTCGACGGGCGGCTTGCCGGCCCGGCCGGCCTCATAGATGTGCAGGATATCGCCGCCGGCGGAAAACGCCCTGCCCTCGGCCTTGACGACGACGACATTGATGCCGGCGTTCTCTTCCCAGGCATCGAGCGCCTTGCCGAGCGCGTTGACCATGTCGTGCGTGACGGCGTTGAGCGCCTTCGGCCGGGTCAAGGTGACCACACCCGCCTTGCCCAGCCGCTCGAAGCGGATCTCGTCGCCTCCGCCAAAATCCATAATGAGAGAATCCTCCCCCGCGCCTGCGGGAGGAGAAGTGCTAAGCGGCGACCGGGCCAACGTCAATTGTCGAGTGCCACGGATAAGGCAGCGTCTTTCGCGGCAAGCAGGCTACCATACGAATGGGATAAGCGCGTTCGTGCAGCGCGCATAGTCGGGGAATTCATCGGGAAATTGCCGCGCCAGAAGCCGGTCCTCGGCGCCGACACGTCAGATGAAAATCGCCCCGAGCAGGATGAACAGAAAGACGAAAGGACCGCCCACCACGATCGCCGAGCCCAGGCATGCCAGCAGGCCGCCCGTATACATGGGATGGCGCAGGCTGCGGTATGGGCCGGATCTCACCAGATTATGGTCCTGCTTGGCCGAGACGGTCTGGCTCCAGTTGCGGCCGAGAATTTGCCGCGCCCAGACCAGCAGCGCCATGCCGGCGACGGCGATCACCGCGCCGATGCCGCCCAGGGCTGCGTTGACGGGGGCGAAGTTGACGAAGCCGAATAACGGCAGGCGCGGCAGCAGGAAGGCGGCGATCATGGCAAACATCAAACCGAAGCTCTGCAGCAAATGCAGCTCGGTATCGCGTTTCACGCCGATTGCCTGAACGGTCAGATAAACAATCAGCAGCAGCCAGGCGGCATAGATGAACCAGATCAAGGTCATGCCTTGCTCCTTCGTTTAGCCGGCAATCCGCCTTGGCCACCGCACGCACCCGGTGCTAGAAAATGGGCATCTTGAACCGGACGGCAAGCCATGCCCGGATTTTTCCGCCTCGCGGCTGCAGCGATCGGCCTGATCGCCATCCTACGGATGTCTTGCCCTGCCGAGGCCGCGACTGCGAACGAGCTTTATCAATCTCAGACCATCGTCACCGGCACTGGAGACGTAAACCGGCAGATCGGCTTCAAGGATTGCCTTGACAAGGTGCTGGTCAAGGTCTCGGGCGACCAGCGCCTGTCGCAGAAGCCGGAGATGCTGGCCCTGCGCGACAAAGCGGCCGACTTCGTGCAATCCTTCCGCTACCGCGACCGGCTCGAAGGCATCCCGATCCATGACGAGCAAGGCACGCATGACCGGCCGCATGATCTCACCTGCCTCTACAAGCCGGCCGTCGTCGACAAGCTGTTGGCGCAGCTCGGCAGCAGGCCCTGGCTCGGCGATCGGCCGCCTATCGCCGTCTTCATGACCGCTGAGCAGGGTTCGCGGCATTTCGTGCTGACGGCGGATGAGGACCACGGCAAGACGATGAGGGAATCCTTCGCCAACGCCACAAGTCCACTGCTGATGCGCATTGCCTTTCCAAAGGCCAGGCAGTTCGGCGGCCTCGACGAAAAGGCCGTCGCGGCGGCCAATATGGCAAAGCTCGACAAACTCGCGAAGAAAGCGGGAGCGGCCCGGGCGCTCGCCGGCAGCATCGTGTGGAGCGACAAGGACCTCGGCTGGATCGCCGACTGGCGGCTGGCCGATCGCGGCAAGACCTATCGCTGGCAGGTCCGCGGCGTCAGCTTCGACGAGGCGTTCCGGGTTGCGATCAGGGGCGCGGCGCAGATCCTGTCGGGGAACGGGCAGCCCTAGGCGTTTCCTCGCCCCACAAAGTGGGGGAAAGGAACGTGTGCCACGTCCCTGGCACAATCGTGTCGCATTGGTCAGCGGCGGAGACGCGTGATAAAAAGCCGGCGCAAAAGAGAGTTTGACCATGAACAAATTCACCCCCGCAAAGCCTGCCGGCGCGCGCAGCGTCGACGAGATTACCGGCAGCCGGCGGCTGCGGCGCATGCGCAAGGCCGACTGGTCGCGCCGGCTGGTGCAGGAGAACCAGCTTTCGGTGAACGACCTGATCTGGCCGATCTTCGTCGTCGACGGCAGGAACACGCGCGAGCCGATCGCCGCGATGCCGGACGTCTACCGCCTGTCCATCGACCTCGCGGTGAAGGAGGCCGAGCGCGCCGCCAAGCTCGGCATCCCGGCCATCGCCACCTTCCCCAATGTCGAGCTTGCGCTGCGCGACCAGACGGGATCGCATATCCTCGATCCCGACAATGTCATCAACCGTGCCACGCGCGCCATCAAGGACGCCGTGCCGGAGATCGGCATCATCACCGATGCCGCGCTCGACCCGTTCACCAGCCACGGCCATGACGGCATCCTGCGCGACGGCATCATCGTCAATGACGAGACGGTGGAACAGGTCGCCGCCGCGGCTGTCATCCAGGCGGCGGCCGGCGCCGACATCATCGCGCCGTCGGACATGATGGACGGCCGCATCGGCGCCATCCGCGACGCGCTCGACGCCAACGGTTTCCAGGACGTGGCGATCATGTCCTACGCGACGAAATTCGCCTCGGCCTTCTACGGGCCCTATCGCGAGGCGGTCGGCACCGCCGGCCTGCTCAAGGGCGACAAGAAGACCTACTACATCGACCACGCCAATTCGGACGAAGCGGTGCGCGAGGCCGAGCAGGACCTCGCCGAAGGCGCCGACATGCTGATGGTGAAGCCCGGCCTGCCCTATCTCGACATCATCCGCCGGCTGAAGGACGAGTTCCAGATGCCGACCTTCGCCTATCAGGTGTCGGGCGAATATTCGATGATCAAGGCAGCCGCCGCCAATGGCTGGATCGACGGCGAGAAGGCGATGCTGGAATCGCTGCTTTCGCTGAAGCGGGCGGGCTGCGACGGCGTGCTGACCTATTTTGCGCCGGTGGTGGCGCAGATGCTGAAAGGCTAGGCCTGCCTCGCGATTTTGGAATTCTGACGGGATCCGTTAGAATGGATCTATGAGCAGGAACGATGTGATCGAACGGTTGCAGTCGCGGCATAGGCAACATCCTGCGCCATGAATATCACAAGACTTCCGAAGCCATCGTCTGGGCTGTCGTGACAGACAATTTGCCGGCGCTACGCGTAGCCATTGAACGCATCCTTGATGCTGCCGGCGCAGAGTTGCCCAGCTAATCGCTTTTCTCGACGAAAGATTGCGACGGCATCCCTTACCCGCTTCGCCCCAATATCCCGGGCAGCTACCTTTCCGGCGACGATCCCGACGCTGCCCGACTCGATCGCCGGAAAATACCGCTTGCATTTCGCAATCGGCCAAGCTACTCAACAACCGATTGCAAATTACAACTGGTCTAGGAGGCAATCATGTCCAAGCTGCGTGTCAACGGTTTTACCCTGTCGCTCGACGGCTACGGCGCCGGTCCCGATCAGACGCTTGAACATCCGCTCGGTGTCGGTGGCGAGACCCTGCACAAATGGTTGGTCACCACCCGGACATTCCACCAGATGGTGATTGGCAAGGATGGCGGCGCGACCGGTGTCGACGACGACTTCGCCATCCGCAGTTTCGAGAATGTCGGCGCCTACATTCTCGGCCGCAACCTGTTCGGGCCGATCCGCGGCGAATGGCCGGACGACAACTGGAAAGGCTGGTGGGGCGACAACCCGCCCTATCATGTTCCGACTTTCGTGCTGACCCGCTACAAACGCGCGCCAATCACGATGGAAGGCGGCACGACGTTCTACTTCGTCACCGACGGCATCCACTCGGCGCTCGAACAGGCTAAGGCCGCGGCCGGGAGCAAGGATGTGCGGATCGGCGGCGGTGTTTCGACTTTCCGGCAATATCTCCAGGAACGGCTGATCGACGAGATGCATCTGGCGATTTCGCCGGTGCTGCTCGGCTCGGGCGAGCATCTTTTCGCCGGCCTCGACATGGTGAAGCTCGGCTATCGCTGCAACGAGCAAGTGGCGACGGCGAACGCTTTGCATGTGATGATCGGGCGAGCGTAAGTACAGCTCTTTCTCCCCGTCACTATACGCGGAGAAATGCCCGGCAGGGCAATGAGGGCGGCGCGACCTTTGAGATTAGCGGCAAGCTCGCAATGGCAGCGAATTGGGGCTCAATCGCCGACGCCGGCGCTGCCCCTCATCCACCCTTCGGGCGTTCGTCGTTCGAAAAGCCAAGCAATTGGCTTTTCGCCCGCTGCGCGGACCACTCCCTCACCTCCCCGTGAAACGGGGAGAAGGAAAAGACCTCAATACTTCTCCGGCACATAGAGCTCGCGGGGCAGCACCTGGCGCTCGTAGGACGGGTTGAAGACGCGGTCGGGCAGCGAGATGTCCTCGTGCGGAACCTCCTCATACGGCATCTGCTGCAACAGGTGGTCGATGCAGTTCAGCCGCGCCCGCTTCTTGTCGTTGCCCTCGACGATGAACCAGGGCGCTTCCGGAATGTTGGTGCGGGCGAAGGTCTCTTCCTTGGCTTTGGTGTACTGCTCCCAGCGCACCCGCGACTGCAGGTCCATTGGCGACAGCTTCCACTGCTTCATCGGATCGTGGATGCGCATCAGGAAGCGCATCTGCTGTTCCTCGTCGGTGATCGAGAACCAGTACTTGACGAGCGTGATGCCGGAACGGACCAGCATACGCTCGAATTCCGGCACGTCGTTGAAGAACTCCTCGACTTGGTCCCCATTGGCAAAGCCCATCACCCGCTCGACGCCGGAGCGGTTGTACCAGGAGCGGTCGAACAGCACGATCTCGCCGCCCGCGGGTAGATGCGGCACGTAGCGCTGGAAATACCATTGCGATTTCTCGCGCTCGGTCGGCGCCGGCAGCGCCACGACGCGGGCGATGCGCGGATTGAGCCGCTGCGTGATGCGCTTGATGACGCCGCCCTTGCCGGCGGAATCGCGGCCTTCGAAGACCACCACCAGCTTCTTCTTGTGGTAGGCGACCCAGGACTGCAGCTTGATCAATTCCGACTGCAGCCTGAGCAACTCGCGGAAATAGGTCATGCGCTCCATGGAGGGCGGATGCGACTTCTTGTAGATCTTGGCGATCTCGAGCGAGAGCGCCGGCTCGGAAAGCTCCAGCTCATAGTCCTCGTCGAGCGTATCCTCGAGCTCGGCTTCCAGCCAGTCCTTCGCCCCGGAATTCGGTTTCACTTCATTCATCGCGCAGCTCCGTCTGCCTGTCGGCCATCATCGCTTCGGAATCCGCTCCGGCTCCGGGTGGACACTCCGTAAGTCGACTGAGATACAGAGGCGCAATGACGGTTTTATTGCAATCGCCCGGCAGCAGGCCTCGAAGATATGTGATCGGTCCGTATCGATAGCGGGGCGACAAGCGGCGGGAATTGTCCTACAAATCCCCTCGCCTCTTCCCGGCGCTCGCCACGGCGCCTCTTCAAACAAATTGCGAGGACTGACATGGAATACCGCACGCTGGGCCGATCGGGCTTGAAAATCTCGACATTGACGCTTGGCACCATGACCTTCGGCGGCGCCGGTCCGTTCGCCGCCGTCGGCAATTCGGATCTTTCGGAAGCCAAACGCATCATCGACACCTGCATCGATGCCGGCATCAACCTCATCGATACCGCCAATGTCTATTCTAATGGATTGTCGGAAGAGATCATCGGCGAGGCGCTTGGCGGCAAGCGCAAGAACGACGTGCTGATTGCCTCGAAGGCGCGCATGCGCATCGGCGCCGGCCCCAATGACGAAGGCCTGTCGCGCCACCATCTGATCCGCGAATGCGAGAAGAGCCTGAAGCGGCTCAGGACCGACGTCATCGACATCTATTTCGTCCACCAGTGGGACGGGCTCACGCCGCTGGAGGAGACGATCGCGGCGTTCGACACCTTGGTCAACCAGGGCAAGATCCGCTATATCGGCTGCTCCAATTATTCGGGCTGGCAGGTGATGAGGGCTCTTGCCGTCAGCGACAGCCGCCATCAGGCCCGTTTCGTCACCCAGCAGATCCACTACACGCTGGAAGCGCGCGAGGCCGAATATGAATTGCTGCCGATCTCGGTCGACCAGGGCCTGGGCGTGCTGGTCTGGAGCCCGCTGGCGGGCGGCCTGCTCTCCGGCAAATACCATCGCGACAGCCCGACCGCGCGCCAGGTCGGCGGCTGGAAGGAACCGCCGATCCGCGACGAGGACCGCCTGTGGCGCATCGTCGACGTGCTCAACGAGATCGGCAACGCACGCGGCGTCTCAGGGGCGCAGGTCGCGCTTGCCTGGCTGCTTGGCCGCCCGGCCGTGAGTTCGCTGGTGATCGGCGCCCGCAACGAGGCGCAGCTCAAGGACAATCTCGCCGCGGCCAGCCTTTCGCTCACCGAGGAGGAGCGGCAGCGCCTCGACGTCGTCAGCCGGCCGCCGGTGCTTTATCCCTACTGGCACCAGCAGTTCACCGCCAGGGACCGTTTCGGGTCGGCCGATAAGGTGTTCGACCGCTCTCACGCTTAGGGCTGCGGCTGGACGTTCAGCCGGCGATGAAGCGCCAGACTTCCGCGTCGGGCTTTATCTGCCCGCTCAGCACGAAATATTTGTAGAGGACGAGCAGCGAGATCGCCTGCTCGTCCTGTTCATTGCCGAATTTGCGGCAATAGGCGTTGGCGGCGGCGGTTATCCGCCCCGCCTCGGCGGGGTGTTTTTCGAAATAGGTCACCTTGTCGACCAGATCGGAAAAATCCTGCCGCAGCGGCACGTAGTGGACATTGGGCTCGACCTGGGCTTCCGCGAACCAGGTTTCGTAGGTCGGCTCCGGCATCAGGCAGAGCGAATTGGAGCTCATGATCCATTTCAGGTTTGTCGCGACATCATTGCCTTCGAGCGAGACGATGTAGCGATACTGTCGCTGCTGCTCGATGTTCAGGAACGGCTTGCGGTATCCGTCCGGCGCGTCGGGCTTATGGGAACCCGCGTCGCAAAACGGCAGGTCAGCGGCCTTTTCCACGAAGCGGGTGCGAAGCGGATTATTGAGATGCCCCCGCCAGACCACCATCGGCCGCTTGTCGGCGAAAGACAGCTTGTCGGGCGGCATGTAGAAGTGGCGGAACTTGTTCAGCTTCATCAGCACGCCGTTGGCGTTGTCGTCGCCAATGGGGCGGTCCTTGACGATCCTCGGCACCTCCGGAATGCCGACGACATCGCCATATTCGAAATCGATCAGCAGGCCGGGATCGAAATAGCGGGCGAATTCCTTGAGATCGTAATAATACATGCTGGACGCGGACGGCAGCTTGCCGACGGCCACGGCGTCGGGACTCGGCACGAACGGGTGTTCCAGCTTGTTGTAGTAATTCAGTCGCTCGCGAACCGTCTTGCCCGAGAGCCTCGCCTGCTCGAGCCGGCTGGCCAGGCGGTCGCGGAACAGGGATTGCGGTGCGCGGTCACGCGCGAAATTGCGCGCGTAATAGAACAGCTTTGCGGCGGTTCGTGAGAGTGTGGCCATGCGTCCGCGAATTCAGCAAGATGGTCAACGGTAGTCTGCCTTCATCCCCCTCGTCTCCTACAGCATTCTCCCGGCCATGTTGCAAGCCTGCTAATGCGAATGGCCACACGACATCTTACGCCGCGACCACGGCGAATCCTCTGGCGCGCAGGCCGCGCCGATCGTCATGCAAGGAGCTGACAAGCCGATCGCGGCTGCCGGCGATGTGAGCGGAGAGCAGACCCGCCGCTTCGTCCGCGTGGCCGGCCTTGACGGCGGCAAGGATGGCATGATGTTCGGCCCAGGCACGACCGAGCGCCTTTTCATCGCGCACCTCCAGCCAGCGCGCCCGCGACAGCCTAGTCATCGCGTCGCGAACGGCCCTGAGCAGAAACTCGTTGCCGGAAAGCCTGGCCAGCTCAATGTGGAAATCCATGCCGACGCGGTGCCATTCCTCGCGCGGCGTCTCGGCATCGCAGGAATCGAGCATCGCCGCGATCACCTCGGTGCCGCCACGGTCTTCGAGCGCCGCCGTCAGGCGAACCGCGGCGACCTCGACCGCCTCGCGGTAGACGGCGATCTGCCCGAGTTCCGCCAGGTTGATCGGCGCCACCGTCCAGCCGCGGCCGTCGCGGCCGATCAGCCCTTCCGTTTCCAGGCGCAGCAGCGCCGCCCGCACCGGCGTTCGCGAAGCGCCGAACCGGCTCTCGATCCAACGCTCGGTCAAACGTTCGCCCGGGCCGATCTCCAGGCCGAGGATCATTTCGCGAAGCTGTCTTTCGACATTTTGCATCTGCGACATTGTCGTCTCGCTTTCCAAAGCCGCATCGACAGCGCCCGCATTGACAGCGGTGAGTGTCAGGTCCATGACGAATACCGGCTTGGTATCCCAAATTGGTATCCGTAACAACCCCAGCATCGGCACGCATGACATGACGCCCAACGAATCCGAACAGAGCGACTTCAACATCCATTGGCGACGCAACCTCGCCGTCTGCTTCGCCGGCTCGTTCAGCACGCTTATCGCCATGACGCTGCTGCTGCCGTTCCTGCCGCTTTACGTCGAGCAGCTCGGCGCCGAAGGCCACGCGGCGATCGTGCAGTGGTCGGGCATCGCCTATGGCGCGACCTTCTTCGCGGCCGCGCTTGTCGCGCCCTTGTGGGGACGGCTGGGCGACCGCTACGGCCGCAAGCTGATGCTGGTGCGCGCTTCGTTCGGCATGGCGATCTGCATGTCGCTGACCGGGATGGTTGAGAGTGTGTGGCAACTGGTGCTGCTTCGGCTGCTGATCGGTTTTGCCGGCGGTTATTCGTCGGGCTCCACGATCCTGGTGGCAATGCAGACGCCGAAGGAGCGCTCGGGCTGGGCGCTGGGCGTGCTCGCGGCGGGTATCACCGCCGGTTCGCTGGTCGGACCGCTGCTCGGCGGCTTGCTGCCGCCGCTGATCGGCATCCGCGCGACCTTCCTGCTTTCCGGCGCCGTGATCTTCCTGGCCTTCCTGGCGACGACTTTCCTGATCAAGGAGAATCCGCCGGCGCCTAAGCCCGCCTCGACAGCGAAGCCGAAAAGCGGCTGGTCGCAGATCCCCGACAAGCGGCCGATCGTCGCCATGCTGACCACCGGCATGCTGCTCGCCTTCGCCACCATGTCGATCGAGCCGATCATCACCGTCTATGTGCAGCAGCTCGTCGAGGACCAGAGCAAGGTGACCATGGTCGCTGGCGTCGTCATGTCGGCGGCAGCGCTCGGCACCATCCTGTCCTCGTCTTGGCTCGGCAAGCTCGCCGACCGCGTCGGCCACTGGAACGTCGTAGTCGGCGCACTTGCCGTCTCGGCATTGCTGCTCATTCCGCAAGCCTTCGTCACCAATGGCTGGCAGTTGATCGGTCTGCGCTTCCTGATGGGCCTGGCGCTGGGCGGGCTGTTGCCCTGCATCACCAGCGTCATCCGCCACAACATCCCCGACGGGATCGGCGGCAATGTGCTTGGCCTGGCGATCTCGGCGCAATATGTCGGCCAGGTCGCGGGACCGCTGTCGGGCGGTTTCGTCGGTGGGCATTTCGGTATGCGCTCGGTGTTTTTGGGCACATCGGTGCTGATGGCGCTGGGTGCTGCCTACAACTGGATTGTCCAGTCGCGCCGCGCACGGCATATGCTGCTTGAAGCCGGCGAATCCTGATCGGCGCACCGCCCAAGCGCAGCATGGAGCATCCAAGATGAGCCTTACGGGCCAAGCATCAGGCGGCAGGAGCCGCGTCCTCGTGCTGGCAGCCGGCCTCGTCGGCGCGGCCGGCGTGGCGCTGTCGGCGGCGGCCGCGCATCGCGGCGGCGCCTTCACCGGCACCGCAGCCAATTTCCTGCTGATGCATGCGCCCGTGTTCCTTGCCATCGGCCTTGCCGGCGGCAACCGCTGTCTCAGGATCGCCAGCCTCGTCCTGCTCGCGGGCCTGCTCCTATTCTGCGGCGATCTGCTTGCCCGCGACTTTCTCGGCTCGCGGCTGTTCCCGATGTCGGCGCCGATCGGTGGCACCCTTCTGATCGCCGGCTGGGTGGCGATCGCAGTCTCGGCGCTCTGGCGCCCGCGACCCTGACCTGTCTTTGGCCTGACCTATCTTTGGCCGAAACGCCGCTTGCGCTGGCGCGCAGGCAACCCGCCGCCGCGGCGCCGTTCAGGTTGCTCGGTTCCGGGCGTGATGCCCCAATAGTTGCGGTAGATGTCCTGAAACAGATGACCAATCGGATGCATGACCATTTCTCCTTAGGATTGAACCGATCCAATCTATCGGCGCTGAAAATCACCGCGGCTCAGCCGCGCTTGCGCTCCACGAGAAAGCGCGGGGCGCGCCTCCATGGACTCGACCTGCCACGCCGCTTCTCGCTGACGATGACCGAGGCGATGCCCCAATCGTTGCGGTAGATATCCTCGAACAAATAGCTCACCGGATGCATGGCATACTCCTGTCCAAATCCACTCCACCATGAAGCGGAAATTTGGATCGATTCAAATCATAGGCCTTATTTGCCCGACGTCAACTGAATTTGAATCGATCCAACAAAAATGTTAGATGACCGGCGACAATTCAGCGGTCATGTTCGTCGCGTTGACCGGATTCGGAGGAACGACATGGCATCACTCCTCGAAGGCCAGGCAAGACCGATCAGGTTGGCCGACATCGCCAAGGCCGCCGGCGTCTCGCATGGCACGGCCTCGAATGTTTTCAGCCGCCCCGAGATCGTGCGCGCCGAAGTGCGGGAACGGGTGAAGGCGGTCGCGGAGCAGATGGGCTATGCCGGCCCGGACCCGAAAGGCCGCCTGCTGCGCGCCGGCAAGGTCAACGCCATCGGCGTCGCCACCACCGAGCCCCTTTCGTACTTCTTCGACGATCCCTTCGCCCGCGTCATGATGGCCGGCATTTCCGAAGCCTGCGACGCCACCGGCGCAGGCATCGCGCTGGTTTCGGCCGCCAACCAGGAAAAGCTCGCCTGGAACATCCAGAGTGCGCTTGTCGACGGTTTTGTGCTGTTCTGCATCGAAGGCGGCTCGCGCCTTGTCGATCTGACGCGCGAGCGCAGGCTGCCCTTCGTTGCGCTGGAGCTCGGCTTCCAGGACGAGACCGTGTCGGCCATCGGAGTCGACAATGTCGCAGGCGCAAAGCTTGCCGCCCGCCATCTCGCCGAGCTTGGCCATCGCCGCTTCGCCGTCCTGTCGCTCGGCTTTGCCGACAATCGCACCGGCTTCGCGACGCCGGAAGCGGTGCGCAGCGCGGTCTACACCGGAACGCGCGATCGCCTTGCCGGCTACTTCGAGGAGCTTTCCCGCTTCGGCATCGATACGGCGAAAATCCCGGTCTATGAGACCGAGAACGAAGAAAAAAGCACCAGGGCCGGCCTCGAGGCGATCTTTGCCAAGGGGGAGCCGCCGACCGCCATCCTGGCTATGTCGGATCGCATGGCCCTGATCGCCATCGACTGGCTGAGGGCACGCGGCCTCAATGTTCCCGGCGATGTCTCCATTGTCGGCTTTGACGGCGTGCCGGACGGCGCGCTGGCCACGCCGCCGCTGACGACGATCGCCCAGCCGATCATGGAGATCGGCCGTCGCGCCGCGCGCATGATCCTCGACCATGACGGCGCGGTGCGGCGCGAGACGATGGGCGTCGAGTTCGTCGTCAGAGGCTCGACCGGTCCGGCGCCGAAAGCCTGAGCGGGCTCAGGTAATTCCGCGCGGATAGACCACCCGGCACTTTCCTTGCGCTGCGGTCAGTAGCCGCCCGCCCTCGCCGGCAGCGGCTGCACGCCGAACGTCGCACGCGCAGGCTCCTCGCGTACCGGCTTGGCGCGGGAGGGGCCGAGGCTCGCAAGCCATTCGAGGTAGAGTGCAAGCGCGAGTTGCATGGCGATGCCTGCAGCGATCAGAAGCGTGTCGTAGGCCGGGCCGCCCGGATTGATCAGCTTCAGCACCTGCGCCGCCATGGCAAGCAGCGTGCCGGCGATGAACACCGGCAGCGAGCGCTTGCCCAGGATCGCCAGCGGATTGTCGGGCCGGACGCGGAAGAGGTTCGAGACAGCCGGCAGCGCCACGATCAGATAGCTGACCGACAGGATGTGCAGCAGCCGAGGCAGCGACAGGAAGGTCTTATCGAAGCCGCCGATCACCACCGGCAGGTCGAACCAGGTGATCTGCCCCCAGAGCGGGCTGTGCACCCAGATCGCCGCTCCGATCACATAGATGCCGGCGGCACCAAGCAGCCACGGATTGACTGGGATCCGCCCGCCGCGCTTCACATGCAGCATGGCGGCAAGGCCGATGTTGAAAAGGAACTGCCAAGACAGCGGGTTGAGGAACCAAAGGCCTGGCTCCGGATAGTTCGGCGGCGCGATCTGCCAGATGCCGGCGACGAGCCACAGCAGGCCGGACGCGATCAGCGCCGGCACGGGCCGATAGCTGACGAACAGCACGAAAGCAGGCGCCGCCAGAAGCAGCGCCGCATAGACGGGCAGGATGTTGTTATAGCCGAGTTGGTGGCCGAGCGTGACGATGCCGAGCAGCACCTGCGGCGTGTTGCGCATCAAGGGTTCGATGTTGATCATCATCAGGATTTCCGGCCGGTGCGCGAACAGCGCGGCGGCGCAAAACAGCGCGATCACCACCATCGTGATGACGATGTGGGAGATGTAGAGCACGCCAGCGCGCCGCCACATCTTCAAGGTCGCGAGCAATCGGCCGCCCGGCTTGAACTTCGTGCCATAGGCCAGCGCCACCGAGATGCCGGAAATCAGCACGAAGGCCTCCGCCGCATCGGAAAACCCGAAATTCTTATAGGTCCAATTTTCGAAGACCGTGCCAGGCACATGGTCGACGAAAATGGTGAGCAGCGCGAGTGCGCGCAGCACGTCGATCCGCGTATCGCGCTCGACGATACGCTTGTCGCGATCGTTGGAAACAGGGGTGGTCATCGACAAAAGGCCTCAAAGCTGGTTGTTCATAGCCAGCAATGCGACCCCCGGGGCGCACCGCTTCGATTCCTCCCAGGGGAGTGTATCGGCGGAAAAACGGCCTGAATTGCGCCTGGTTCAATCAACTTTCGCGGAGCGCGAAAATATTCCGTTTTGAAGCCGGCAAATCAACGAATCTCTCATGGAATCAAATGGATGTGAGCGTGTTCGAATATAGCGACGAAAACAGCATCCTGCGCGAGAATCTGACATTTCCCTACCGTCTGTTGACGCCGGCAAACGCCAGCGGCGACTGCCTCTTCGTGCTGCACGGGTCAGGCGTGGACGAGACGACGATGCTGCCGCTGGCGATGCAGATCGCGCCGCGTTCAGTGATCGTCGCGGCGCGCGGCCGCATTCGGCAGGAGGACGGATTTCGCTGGTTCGAGCGAATCACGCCGACCAGTTTCGAGCAAACCTCCATCCGTGCCGAGACGGCCGCCTATGCCAAGTTCGCGACGGAAGCCGCGAGGGAGCATGGGCTCGACCTGCAACGCGCGACCTTCCTTGGCTATTCGAACGGCGCCAATGTCGTCTCCAGCCTGATGCTGCTCCATCCCGGCCTGGTCAAGCAGGCGGCGCTGTTGAGGGCGATGCCGGTGCTCGACAATCCTCCAACGTCAGATCTTAGCGGCACACGGGTGCTGATCGTCGCCGGCGCCGCCGACCAGACCTACGGTTTGTTCGCTCCTGCCCTGGTCACGCTGTTCAGCGAGCGCCGCGTCGAGGTCGACGCGCGCATCGTCGCCTCGGGCCATGAATTCGGCGATGCGGACGCCGCGATCGTGCGGCAATGGCTGGCGGCGCCGGCTGCAGAAGCGAGGGGTCCCTCCGCATAGGCGCGGAAATGTAATCTATTTCACGGCCCAAGCGCCACGCCCGGCCATTGTCATATGTCTGTCACACACTGTCTATCGAGATACTGTTCACCGAGGGGGAGGTCTCAATGGCCGACGAGAACAGCATCACTCTGCTCGACGACACTTCGAAGTTGCCCGCCATTGCCGCCAGCCCGGGCGAGGTCGCCAGGATCGAAGGCGGCATCGATATTCGCGACCGAGCGGCGATTTCGGTCTTCGGCGACCGCGCCCAGCAAGCGGTCAGCGACTATGCCGACAAGATTCTGTCGCAGATCCGCAACCGCGATCTCGGCGACACCGGCACATTGCTTACCGACATCATCATGAAGGCCAGGAACCTCGATCCGGCTTCGCTGAAGGACGAAGGGTTCTTGAGCAATTTGTTCTCCTCGTTCAAGGCACGGCTCGAGCGCTTCAAGGAAAAGTACGAGGACGTCGCCGGTCAGATCGACCGTATCGGCCTTGAGCTCGACCGTCATAAGGACACGCTCAGGCGCGACATCGCCGTGCTCGACGACCTGCACGAGCAGACCAAGGACTCCATCCTCAATCTCGACGCCTATGTGCAGGCCGGCAAGAAATTCGTCGACAACTACCGCGCCGACGAACTGCCGAAGCTGAAGGCCGCGGCGGAGGCGAAGAGCGCCGACACCGCCGGCTCCCTGGAGGCGCAAACCTACCAGGACGCCGTGCAGGCGCTCGACCGGCTGGAAAAGCGCATCTTCTATCTGGTGCAGGCGCGCCAGCTCGGCATCCAGCAATTGCCGCAGATCCGCATTGTGCAGTCGGGCGACGAGACGCTGATCGAGAACCTGCAGGCCACCTCGGTGCTGACCGTGCCAGCTTGGAAACAGAAGATGGTCATCCTGCTTGGGTTGACCAACCAGAAGTCGGCGCTGGAGCTGCAAAAGACGGTGACGGACGCCACCAACGAGATGATCCGCCAGACATCGAAGATGATGAAGGATCAGGCCATCTCCATCGAGGAGCAGGCGCAGCGCGGCATCGTCGATGTCGAGACGCTGGCGCAGGCCAACCGCGACCTGATCGACACGGTGCAAGGTGTGCTCAAGGTCCAGGAGCAAGGCCGGCAAAAGCGGGCCGACGCCGAAAAGGAGATGGACCAGATGACCGCCGACCTCAAGAAAGCGCTCACCCAGGGCTGACGGGGCCTCGATGCCAATGAAGCTTTCGTCCGTTCTGGCGTCGGCGGCCGCGCTGCTGCTGGCGGCCTGCAATTCGGGCAACGTCAAATTCTCGATCGTCTCCGGTTCGGAGAACACGGTGCTGGAGCCGATCGTGCAGGAGTTCTGCGCCAAGCAGGGCGCGACCTGCACCATCTCCTACCAAGGCTCGCTCGATATCGGTCTCGGCCTGCAGAAGGCCAGCGGGCTCGATCAGGACGCGGTCTGGCCGGCGTCGAGCGTCTGGGTCGACCTGTTCGATACCGGCCGCAAGGTACGCAACCTCACCTCGATCGCGCAGATGCCGGTCATCCTCGGCGTGCGCAAATCCAAGGCCGCCGAACTCGGCTGGATCGGCAGGCAAGTCTACATGAAAGACATCCTTGCCGCGGTGAAGGACGGCAAGCTCAAATTCCTGATGACCTCGGCCACGCAGTCCAACTCCGGCGCCAGCGCCTATCTGGCGATGCTCTCCAGCGCGCTCGGCGGCAAGGAGGTGATCCAGCCCGGCGACCTCGACAACCTCTCCGTGCACGACACGGTCGGCGCCCTGTTGCAGGGTGTCGAGCGCTCTTCCGGGTCTTCAGGCTGGCTGGCCGACCTCTATGTCGATTCCGCGCGCAAGGGCACGCTCTATGACGCGATGTGGAATTACGAGGCGACGCTGAAAGAGACCAACGACAGGCTGAAGCAAATGGGCGACGAGCCGCTCTACGCGGTCTATCCGGCCGATGGCGTCGCGGTCGGCGATTCCCCGCTCGGCTTCATCGATCACGGGCGCGGCGCCGATGTCGAAAAGTTCTTCGCCGACCTGCTCGCCTATCTGCAGTCGGACACGGTGCGCAAGCGCATCGCCGACACTGGCCGGCGACTGCCGCTCGGCGGCGCCGCGATCCAGGCGACGGCCGAGCCCGACTGGAATTTCGATCCGGGCAAGCTGGTGACGTCGATCCGCATGCCGGAACCCGCGGTGATCCGCAAGGCGCTTGATCTCTACCAGCAGGCGCTGCGCAAACCGTCATTGACGGCGCTCTGCTTCGACTTTTCGGGTTCGATGGAGAACGAAGGCGAAACGCAGTTGCAGCAGGCCGCGCAGTTCCTGTTCACGCCGGAAAAGTCAAGCGAAGTTCTGGTGCAATGGACGCCGTCCGACCACATTTTCGTGCTGCCTTTCGACAGCAAAGTGCGCGACATTTTCGACGCGACCGGTGATCCTGCGGGCCAGAACCAACTGCTTGGCGACGTGGCGCAGCAGCGCGCCGGCGGCGGTACCGACATGTATGCCTGCGCCTCGCAGGCGCTGCAGAAGATCCTGACGACGCCCGACCTGCCGAAATACCTGCCGGCCATCGTCATCATGACGGATGGCCGCACCGACGGCAGCGCCGAGCCGTTCTTGGCTGAGTGGCGGCAGGCGCCGCTGCGGGTGCCGGTGTTCGGGATCACCTTCGGCGATGCCGACAAGAGCCAGCTCGACAGTCTCGCCAAGGCGACCTCGGCGCGTGTCTTCGACGGCGGCGGCGATCTTGCGGGTGCCTTCCGCGCGGCGCGCGGCTACAACTAAGGCCAACCATGCGCGGCTTGTTCGGCAATGACTGGAACTGGATCGCGGCGGGGCTGGTGTCGGCCGCGCTGCTGATTGGTCTGGGCACGTTCACCCACTTCCCCTTCCTGGTCTCGGCGGTGATCTCGGTTCTGGTCTTTGCCGGATTGATCTTCGTGCTGGCGCCACGCCAGCTGTTCGAAGGGCTCGACCTGCGCTCGATCGGCGGCGGCCAGGTGGCGTTCGCGCGCGAATTGCTGGCGCAGGCGCAGCCGGCGGCCGACCGGCTGGCGGCCGCGGCCGGCTCTATCGCCGACAAGGACATAAAAGCCAAGGTGAAGAACCTTTCCGATATCGCCGCCGACGTCATCTCCAAAGTCGAGGCGAAACCGGCAAGCGCTGCTTCCGTGCGGCGCTTCCTGACCTATTACGTGCCGCAGGCGGCGGAAGTCGCGGAAGGCTATGCCACGCTTGCCGATCGCCGCGCGCCAAGCCAGCAGCGGCTTGCCACTGTCGGCGCGGTGATCACCAAGCTGCAGGACGCCTTCGTCCACTATGCCGACAGCCAAGCGGACTCCGAGCTTGGCACGCTCGACGTTGACCTTCGACTCATCCAGGAGTCGCTGAAAGAGGATATCGGTCGCTGATGGCCCTTTCTCGCCGCGCTTTCGGATTGGGACTGCTTGCCGCCGCCGCGGCCGGAACGGGCGGCTATCTGACGCTCAAGGACCGGCCGGAGTTCCGCGGTTATCTCGGCAACCGCGCGCATCTGTTCGGCTTCGTCGGCGGCGAGAAGCAGGCTTTCCTGGCCGACCCCGATGTGATCGGCGCGCTTGGCGGCTACGGGCTGGAGCTCGACGCGCGTGTCGCCGGTTCGGTCGAGATGGTGCGCGAGCCGGCACTTTTGACGCAGAAGCCGCAATTCCTGTGGCCATCCTCGTCGATCATGGTCGATCTCGCGCGTAAGAGCGGCGTCTCGATCCGCAACGACCAGGTCGTGCTCAATTCGCCGATCGTCGTCTACACCTGGGGCCCGGTGGTCGAAGGCCTGAAGAAAAGCGGCCTGGTCACCGTCGCCGCCAAGGGCGGCTACAACCAGCTCGACCTCAAGGCGCTGCTCGATGCCATGCTGGCCGGCAAGAACTGGTCGGATCTCGGCATTTCCGAACTCTATGGTCGCGCACGCATCGTCTCCACCGACCCCAACCGCTCCAATTCCGGCTTCATGTTCGCAGGGCTCGTGCTCAGCCTGATGAGCGGCGACGTGGCGACGCAGGAACTGCTTGCCCGGCATGGCGAGGAGGCGAAGTCGATCTTCCGCAGCATGGGCCTGAAATCGTCCTCGTCGGGCAAGCTGTTCGACCAGTATATCGCCGGAGGGCTCGGCGCCGAGCCGATGGTGGTGGGCTACGAAAACCAGCTCGTGGAATGGGCGCTTGCCGATCCGGAGCGCTGGCAGCGCGTGCAGGCTGGCGCCGGCGCCAAGCCGGAGATTCTCTATCCGCGCCCCACCGTCTATTCGGCGCATCCGCTGATCGTCATCGATCCGGCGGTCGATCCGCTGCTCGAAGCGCTGACCAGCCCGAAGCTGCAGCAACTCGCCTGGTCGAAGCACGGGTTCCGCGGGCCGCTCGGTACCGTGGCGGGCGATGCAGACGCCATCGCCGGCGTGCGGCCGGCCGAGATCGAGGCGGTGCTGCCGATGCCTTCGGCCGACGTCATGCTTTCGCTGCTGTCGCAGATGGAAGGCTGACCGGCCAGCTTGGCCGATCCCTTAGCCCTGCCCCATCCGGTTCCAGGCGTCCAGGCCGGCGATCTTGTAGGCTTCGGCCAGCGTCGGATAGTTGAAGGTGTTGTTGACGAAGAAGTCGACCGTGCCGCCGAGGTTGATCACCGCCTGGCCGATATGAATGAGCTCGGTAGCGCCCTCGCCGACGATGTGGGCGCCGAGCAGGCGGCGCGTCTCGACCGAGAACAACAGCTTCAGGAAGCCGCTCGAAACGCCCATGATGTGGCCGCGCGAGGTCTCGCGGAAGCGCGCCAGGCCGACCTCGTAGGCTGCGCCGCTGTCGCGCACCTGTTCTTCCGACAGGCCGACCGTGGAAATTTCCGGCACGGCGTAGATGCCATAGGGAAAGCTCTCCGGCGGCGGCGGCAGGTGGACCCCGAAGGCGTGGCAAGCCGCCACCCGGCCCTGCTCCATCGACGTCGAAGCCAGGCTCGGGAAGCCGATGACGTCGCCGGACGCGTAGATGTTTGAAACCGTGGTCTGGAAGGTATGCGGATCGACCTTGATGCGGCCGCGGGCGTCGGCCTCGATGCCGACCGTGTCGAGGCCGAGGCTGGCGACATTGCCGGTGCGGCCGGCTGCGTAGAGCACCATCTCGGAGCGGATGGTGCGGCCATCGGCCAGCGTCACTTCGGCGTGGTCGGGTTTCGAGGCGATCTCCTTCACCGTGCTGCCGAGGCGGATGATCATGCCGCGGTCACGCATCTGGTGAATGAAGTCGTCGACGATCTCGCGATCGATGAAGTCGAGGATGGTGTTGCGCGGCTCGACCAGTGTCACCGGCACGTCGAGGGCGGAAAAGATGGTGGCGTATTCGACGCCGATGACGCCGGCGCCGATCACCGTCAGCGTGCGCGGCAGATGGTGGAGTTCCAGCATCTCGTCGCTGTCGAAGACGCGCTTTTTGTCGAAGGGCACGTCGGCCGGCCGGTGCGGCCTGGTGCCGACGGCGATCAGCGCGTTGGCGAAGCCAACTTCGCTGTAGTCGCCATTGTCGGCGGTCAAGCTGACCTTGTTCGGCGTGAGGAACTTCACGGCGGCGCGCGCGCTCTTCACCGTGTTGCGCATGAACTGATGCTGCAGCACCTCGACCTCATGGTCGAGCGTCTTGTGCAGCCGGTCGACCAGATCTGAGATCGAAATGTCCTGCATGACCCGGTAGCCACGCCCGTAGAAGCCGCGTTCGCGCCAGCCCGAGAGGTTGAGCACCGTTTCGCGCAGCGTCTTCGACGGGATCGTGCCGGTATGCACCGAGACGCCGCCCAGGCGCCGGCCTCGGTCGACCACCAGCACCGACTTGCCGAGCTTGGCCGATTGCACCGCGGCGCGGCGGCCCGAAGGGCCGCTGCCGATGACCAGCATGTCGTAGTCCATGTCCCCGTCCCCTTTGTGCGCCGCAGCAAGCTAGACCGGGAAGAATGTCATGTTCAACAGGCAACACACCATTCCCTCGCAGGCGAATCCGCCAATGCAACCAAAAGCATGCGAAACCTTAACCGCACGGCAAGGCTTGCGTGCAATGGTCCATGTCGAGGGGACCACCGGGGTGGCAGGGTTGACGATTTCCAAAAGCGATGTGCTGCCTGGCGCAAAGATCGGTTTTTGGTCCGGGCTGCGAAGCAGCGAGATCCTCACCGACCTTCGCGAGGGCCTGTTCCGTTTCATCGCGCTGGTGGTCGCCGCGGTCTTCGTCTATCGCGGTGCGCGTCACCTCGTCATCGATCCGGGCCGGCTGAACATCCTGCTGCTCATGATCTCCGACGTCCTGACCTTTACCTGGCTGCTGCTGGCGCGCCGACCGATTGTCCGCGACTGGAGCCCTTTCACGGTATTCATCTCGCTGACGGCCGGTTTCGGCTCGGGTTTCGTATCGCTCCAGGACGGAATCGCCATCATCCCGCTCTATATCGCGGCGCCGCTGCAATTCCTGGCGCTGTGGCTGGTGATCTGGGGCAAGATATCGCTTGGCCGCTCCTTCGCCATCCTGCCCACCAATCGCGGCGTCGTCACCGGCGGCGCCTACCGCTTCGTGCGGCACCCGATCTATGCCGGCTACCTGGCGGGGCACATCCTTTTCCTGCTGTCGAGCGTCTCGATCTACAATTTCACGGTCTACGCGATCATCACCCTGTTCCAGATCCATCGCATCCTGCGCGAGGAGCGCATCCTGGCGCTCACCGAGGAATATCGCGACTATCTCGGGCGGGTTCGCTACAGGCTCAGCCCCGGGCATCTTCTGATATCGCGCCGGTCCGCCGGCGGGCACCTTCCTTGAATTCCGGGCCACCCTCACCATTTGAAAAGGGCGGCAGGCATCCTCAAGCGGATGCCGCGATCGAGGAACGGATATGAACGCACGCGTATTGGATGGCGAGATCATCACGACCAGGTTCGAGGACACTCGCGCCTATCGCGGGGTGCGGACAAGGCGCATCTTCGCCTTCCTGCTCGACTATTTCTTCGTCGCGCTGCTGACCATTCCCTTCGCCATCCTGGTAGCCATTCTCGGGCTTTTGACTTTCGGCCTCGGCTGGGCGCTGTTTTCGGTGCTGGTGCCGATGGTCGCCATTCTCTACATCTGGAACACGCTGGGCAGCCGCGGCCAGGCGACGACCGGCATGAAGATCGTGGGTATCCGCCTGGAGAAGCTCGACGGCAGCCGCATCGACGGCATGACGGCCGTGGTTCACTCGGTGCTGTTCTGGGCTGGCAACGTCATCCTGACGCCGCTGGTGCTCCTGGTCACGCTGTTCTCCGACCGCAAGCGCACGCTGCACGACCTGCTGCTCGGCACGGTGGTCACCCGCACCGATATCTGACGGCGTTCCACGGCCGTGTCGATCAGACCGCCGCGCCGCCTATGCTTAAATATGAACAGGTCAAGCCCGTCGCGTCCGCACAATCCTGTTGAATTTTTCGCCGACCGGGCCAAAGGTAGAGCGATTCGCAGGAGCGTTTCCAAGATTAGATGACGCAGCATCCGACCCAGTCGCCGCAGTTCTTCCTGACCGCGCCGTCGCCGTGCCCTTATCTGGAGGGACAGTTCGAGCGCAAGGTGTTCACGCACCTTGTCGGCGACAAGGCGCCGGAGATGAACGACCTGCTGACGCAAGGCGGCTTCCGGCGCTCGCAGAACATCGCCTACCGTCCGGCCTGCGAGTCGTGCCGCGCCTGTGTCTCGGTTCGCATCCTGGCACAGGAATTCAGCCCCAGCCGCAACATGCGCCGCGTCATCCAGCACAATGCCGACCTCGTCGGCGCCATGCATGACGCGCAGCCCTCGACCGAGCAATACTCGCTCTTCCGCGGCTATCTCGACGCCCGCCATCGCCGTGGCGGCATGTCGGACATGACCGTGCTCGACTATGCGATGATGGTGGAAGACACGCATGTCGACACCAAGATCATCGAATACCGGCGTCGCGGCCCCGACACGTTCATCACCGGCAAGGGCCATGGCGAGCTGATCGCGGTCGCGCTCACCGACAAGATGGCCGATGGCCTGTCGATGGTCTATTCCTATTTCAATCCTGACTTCGAGGACCGCTCGCTCGGCACCTTCATGATCCTCGATCACATCGCCCGCGCCAAGGCGATGGGACTGCCCCACGTCTATCTCGGCTACTGGGTCAACGGCTCGCGCAAGATGAATTATAAGATGCGCTTCATGCCGCAGGAGCATCTCGGCCCGAAAGGCTGGGAACGCTACGACCACGAAGCGGTCAGTCGCTAAAACAGTTTTCCCGAACCCGCCCTTATTGTGTTTCAAGGGAGAAGACGCCGATCTTGCGCGCCCTCGCGCGCGAGGTGTGCAATCGCGCCGGCCCTTGCTCTCGCTTTGTTTCGAGAACGATCACATGTCTTCCCACACCGATCACCAGAAAGGCCTCCTCGTCACCGCCATCGGCGGTCTGGTGCTGAGCATAGATATTCCGCTGATCCGGCTCGCGGATGGCGAAGCTTGGACCATCCTTTTGCTGCGCACCAGCTGCACCTTGGCGGCGGCGCTGATCATGTGGGCGGTCTGGCGCTTGTACAGCAAGAATGCGCCGCAGCTCATACCCGGCTGGTCGGGGCTGGTCGTGGCCGTGATTTACGGGCTCGGCGCGGTCGCCTTCATGACAGCCGTCTATCATACATCGACAGCCGATCTGGTCTTCATCCTGGCCTTCAACACCGTCTTCGCGGCGCTGCTGTCGTGGCTGTTCCTGAAGGAGCGGCCGCGACCGCTGACCCTCGCCGCGATGGCGCTGATGATCGTCGGCGTCGCCATCATCGTCGGCGATTCCGTCGGCACCGGATATTTGTTCGGCGACCTGATGGCATTGTGTTCGGCCTTCCTGATTGCCTGCGCCATCACCATCTCGCGCGCCAGCGGCAAGGACATGGGCTTTACCGCGCTTATCGGCGTGATCCTGCCTTTTGGGGTGGCGGCGTTCATGGTCTCCAGGACCGGCTTTCAAGTCGAAGCGCCGTGGTGGATCATCCTGAACGGCGGCGTCGTCATGCCGATCGCGTTCTTCTGCCTCGCCAACGGACCGAAATACATCTCGGGCGCGGAAGTCGCGATGTTCTATCTCTTGGAAACGATCCTGGCGCCGGTCTGGGTGTGGATGATCTTCGCCGAGACACCGTCACGCAACAGCGTGATCGGCGGCGGCATCATGATCGTAACGCTGGTCGCGCATTCGCTCTGGCAATTGCATGAGGGCCGCAAGCGCCGTGCGGACCTCGCGGTGCATCACCCGGCCTGAATCTTCCTTGGCTCGGCGGCCGTCTCGATCCGGGGCGGCGCGCCGGCCTCGTCGGCGACAGGCGGAAGCTCGTCCATGATCTCGACCTCGCGCAGCCATTCGCGCCAGATGGCGACGAGCAGCGCCATCAACACCGGGCCTATGAACAGGCCGAGGAACCCCATCGTCTTGACGCCGCCGATCAGGCCGAAAAAGGTCGGCAGGAACGGCAGCTTGATCGGGCCGCCAACGAGCTTGGGCCGCAAGGTCTTGTCGACGATGAAGAGCTCGACCGCGCCCCAGATGAACAGGGCCGCGCCCGCGAAAAGCTTGCCGCTGGCGGCGAGGTAGATCGACACCAGGGTGAAGGAGAGCGGCGCACCGCCCGGGATCAGCGCCATGATGCCGGTGAGCGCGCCGAGCGTCACCGGCGACGGCACGCCGGCGAGCCAATAGGCGATGCCGAGCACCAGGCCCTCGCCGATGGCGATGATGGTCATGCCGGTGACCGTCGAGGAAATGGTTGCCGGCACGACGCGCGAGATACGCTCCCAGCGCGTCGGCAGGATGCGTTCGCCGAGGCGATCGATCTGGGCCGCGAAAGCCTCGCCGTCGCGATAGGCGAAGAACAGCGCGATCATCATGAACAGAAGCGTCAGCATCAGGCTGAAGGCGCTGCCGCCGGCAGCCAAGGCGCCGCGATAGATGCTGCCGATATTGGAGCCGCTGATCAGCTGGATCAACTCGCCGATGCCGCCGGGGTGGCCGAGATAGGCCGTCCACTGCTCGTTCAGCCACTGGCCGACGACCGGTATGGCGGCGATCCAACCCGGTGTCACCGCGCCGTGGCGATTGGTCTCGATCGCCCAGGTGACCCACTCGCGCAGCTCGTTGATGGCATAGGTGCCGGCAAGCGCGATCGGCACTACCAGGAAGGTGAGGATGAAAAGGATCGCCAAAGTCGCGCCGACGGTGCGGTTGCCGCCGACGCCAACGAGCAGTCGGCGGTAGAGCGGCCAGCTGGCAAAGGCGATGACGAGCGCCGCCAGCACCGGGAACAGGAAGCCGTGGAAGAAATAGACGCCGGCGGCGGCGATCAGCACCAGGAGCCAGCGCGCCGCCGACAGCGGCGGGATGACGGCCGCCCTGAGCGGCGTCGACAGGCCGAACAGGCGCTGCCCCGGTTTCTGGATTTCAGCCCGCTTCAAGCGTGCGTTTCTCCCCTGCCCGATGGTTCAATGGATGCTTATGCACCATCATAGTGCAGTAATCGTGACGATAGTCCAAATGTTCGTCCTTGCCTTCCCCTTGTGGGGTGAGCAGCCGGTTCGCGAAGCGAATTCATCGTGCCAGTGGCACGATGAAAGGCCAGCGAACGCCGGGACGCTGCGAAGCAGCGGGGACCCGGCCGGGTGGTGGATCGGCCATCCCCGGCCCTTTGCAGGCTCAGGGCGTTCGAAGCTCGAAAAGCCAAGCAATTGGCTTTTCGTCCGCTAACGCGGACCGCTTCTTACCCCACAAGGAGAGAAGGGGAGCCTCGCTACCCGAACTTGCCCGTCCTGGGGAAACCCTTCGGCACCATGCGGCCGGCGGCGGCACGCGCGCCGATCCACTCGGCAAGCTCCTCGCGCGACTTGGTGAAGGTGCGATCGGCCGAATCCTGCCAGGAGAGCCCCATCTCGAGGGTGAAGGTCTTCAGGTCCACCACGCCGCCATCCTTGTATTTCTGCAGGCGCACGCCCTTGCCGCGCGCCATTTCCGGGATTTCGGCCAGCGGGAAGACCAGCATCTTGCGGTTCTCGCCGACAATGGCGAGATGGTCGCCCGACACCGGGATGCAGCGCTTGGCCTCGTCCGGCGCCTTGACGTTCATCACTTGCTTGCCCTTGCGGGTGTTGGCGACGACCTCTTCCTCCGAAACGACGAAACCGTTGGCGTCGTAGGAGACGAGCAGCAGCTTGCGTTTGGGGTCATGGACAAAGGCGGTGACGATGTCCTGATCGTTCTCCATGTCGACGATGATGCGGATCGGCTCGCCATGGCCGCGCCCGCCCGGCAGCCGGTCGGCGCCGATGGTGTAGAACTTGCCGCCGGTGGTGAAGACCAGGATCTTGTCCGTGGTCTGGGCATGGAAGGCGAGCTTCAGGCTGTCGCCTTCCTTGAAGGCGAGCTGCGAATGGTCGGTCAGGTGGCCCTTCATGGCGCGCAGCCAGCCCTTTTCCGACACAACGACGGTGACCGGCTCGCGCTCGATCATGGCGTGCGCGATGTCGGTCAGGTCATGCTCGGGCGCATCGGCGAACTGGGTGCGGCGCTTGCCGAGTTCGGTCTCCGGACCGAACGTGTCGCGGATCTTGGTGACTTCCCACTTGATCGTCGACCATTGCTTGGCGTCGGAAGCCAGCAGGGCCTCGATCTGCTTCTTCTCGGCGGTGAGGCCGTCGAATTCCTTGCGGATCTCGATCTCTTCGAGCTTGCGCAACGCGCGCAGGCGCATGTTGAGGATCGCTTCGGCCTGGTTGTCGGTGAGCGACCAGCGGGCCATCATCACCTGCTTGGGCTCATCCTCCTCGCGGATGATCCGGATGACCTCGTCGATGTTGAGATAGGCGATCAGATAGCCGGCGAGGATTTCCAGCCGCTTCTCGATCTCGCCGAGCCGGTATTTCGAGCGGCGGATCAAAACCTCGCGACGGTGGTCGAGCCACTCCTTCAGCACGCCCTTCAGCGACAGGACGTTCGGCACCTTGCCGCGCGACAAAACGTTCATGTTGAGCGGGAAGCGGCTTTCGAGCTCGGTGAGCTTGAACAGCGATTCCATCAGGAGGCCGGGATCGACGGTGCGGCTCTTCGGCACCAGGACGACGCGGATGTCTTCCGCGCTCTCGTCGCGGATGTCCTCGAGCAGCGGCAGCTTGCGCGCCATCAAAAGCTCGGCGATCTTCTCGATCAGCCTGGCCTTCTGCACGCCGTAGGGGATTTCGGTGACGACGATGCTCCAGGTGCCCCTGCCCTGGTCTTCCTGACCCCATTTCGAGCGCACGCGAAAACCGCCACGGCCCGTTTCATAGGCTTCGAGGATCGAGGCGCGGCTGTCGACGATGATGCCACCGGTCGGGAAATCCGGACCCTGGACGAAATCCATCAGTTTCGCCACCGGCGCGTCCGGATGCTCGATCAGATGAAGCGCTGCGTCGCAAAGCTCAGCCGCGTTATGCGGCGGGATGGAAGTCGCCATGCCGACGGCAATGCCCGACGAGCCGTTGGCGAGCAGGTTCGGGAAGGCGCCCGGCAGGACGGACGGCTCCTCGTCCTCTTCATTGTAGGTCGGCCGGAAATCGACTGCATCCTCGGTGATGCCGGCAAGCAGTTCGCTCGCCACCTCTGTCATGCGCGCTTCGGTGTAACGCATGGCGGCGGCGTTATCGCCGTCGATGTTGCCGAAATTGCCCTGCCCGTCGACCAGCGGGTAGCGCATCGAGAAATCCTGCGCGAGACGCACCAGGGCGTCGTAGATCGACTGGTCGCCATGCGGATGGAACTTGCCCATCACGTCGCCGACGATGCGGGCGCATTTGGCAAAGCCCTGATCGGGGTTGAGCCGGAGCAGCCGCATGGCATGCATGATGCGGCGATGGACCGGCTTCAGTCCGTCGCGCACATCCGGCAGCGCCCGGTGCATGATGGTCGACAGCGCGTAAGCCAGATAGCGCCGCTCGAGCGCTTCCTTCAGATCGACCGGTTCGATTTTATCGCCGCCGCCATTGTTATCAGGCGGCAAAAGCCTTTTTCCCATGGATTTGGACTAGCCGAGCGGGTGATTCGCGGCAAGCGCCGCGTGAACGTCGGCGCATTCGCCGCGGCTATAGACACGCAGCCGGCGGTGTGAAGGATTTCACGGAAGCGGCGCCGCGGCGGCTGCAATTTGCCGCCGATCTGCAACAGGCTTAGTCGGCAACACGACGCCGGCCAACATCAATCCGTTACATGCGGCCGCTATCTGGCAATGCAACGCGCTGGCCAAGGAAAGCCGCGGTCTTCATGACAAATTCACCGCATCGGGCAATGGCTGCCGACCGGCGTTTGCTTTTCATCGCCGTTTTCGACAAATGGGGCCGGAAATGCCTTTTTCCCGTCCCGTTCGTCACGGAATGGTGATGGAGCAGATTTCAAAACAATTTCACATAGCCAATCAGGACAGGGAACTCGCCATGACAATCCAACGCTCAACGCTCAAGAAACTGGCTTTTTCGACCTTTCTGCTGACGCTGCCGCTCAACGCGGCCTTCGCCGCCGATCCGGCGGTGGCCGAGCGCATCAAGGCAGCCCTTGCCGCCCAGGGCGTCGAGATTTCCTGGACCGGCGTCTCAGGCGACGATTCGAACGCCGTGCTGCAGGGCGTCTCCATCAAGCCGGCGGCCGAGAAGGAAGCGCTGCCGATCGGCGACGTGAAGCTGGAAGGGGTCAGCGAAGCCAATGGCGGCTATGAGATCGCCACCGTCTCGACCTCGCCTTTCGAGCACAGCAAGGACGGCGTGACGCTCAACCTCAGCCCGGTGGTCATCCACGACATGAAGGTTCCCGCCGAAGGCGGCACCGATCCGCTCGGCTCGCTGATGATGTACAAGTCGGCGGAGCTCTCCAACATGACGGTCAAGGTCGGCGACAAGACGGCGTTCGCGATGGACGGGCTTGCGGTCCAGATCACCCCGCCGGCCGACGGCAAGGCGATGGACTTCACCGCCAACACCGAAAAATTCACCGCCGACCTGACGCTGATCGACGATCCGAAGTCGAAGGAAGCGATAGAGGCGCTGGGCTACCAGAACATCTCGGGCAACATCGCGATGGCCGGCACCTGGCAGCCGAGCGACGGCAAGATGGAGCTGTCGAAATATGACGTCTCGGTCGAAAATGCCGGCACGCTCGGCATGACCTTCGACCTCGGCGGCTACACGGTCGACTTCATCAAGTCGATGCAGGAGATGCAGAAGAAGCTCGCCGCCCAACCGGAAGGCGCCGACAATTCCGCGCAAGGCATGGCCATGCTCGGCCTGATGCAGCAGCTTTCCTTCAACGGCGCCTCGGTGCGCTTCGAGGACGATTCGCTCACCGGCAAGGTGCTCGACTATGTCGGCAAGCAGCAGGGCATGTCGTCCAAGGACGTCGCCAACCAGGCCAAGGCGATCGTGCCGTTCGGCATGGCGCAGCTCAACAATCCCGAGCTGACGGCCGAGGTGTCGGCTGCCGTCAACACCTTCCTCGACGACCCGAAGAGCCTGGAAATCTCGGCCGAGCCGCCGTCGTCGGTGCCGTTCGCGCTGATCATGGCCGGCGCCATGTCCAACCCGCTCGACCTGCCGAAGACGTTGGGCGTCAAGGTCAAGGCGAACCAGGACTGATCGAATTAGCTGCCTTCTCCCCGTCACTATACGGGGAGAAGGTGCCGGCAGGCGGATGAGGGGCAGCGCCGACGCTTGCGAATATGTAATTCGGTGCTGAACCGACTGCCTGTCAGAAGGCCTCAGCTGTTACGACCGCGTGCAAATCGCCAGCACCCGCGCTGCCCCTCATTGTCCTGCCGGACATTTCTCCCCCGTATCAGTGACGGGGAGAAAGGGCAGTTGCTAGGCTGCCGTCAGTCCTTCTTCGCCACGGCGACGCGCAGCGACAGCTCGCGCAGCTGTTGCGGGGTGGCTTCGGAAGGCGCGCTCATCAGCAGGTCGTAGGCCTGCTGGTTCATCGGGAACATGGTGATCTCGCGCAGGTTCTTGGCGCCCACGAGCAACATGACAATGCGGTCGACGCCCGCCGCCATGCCGCCATGCGGCGGCGCGCCATACTGGAAAGCGCGGTAAAGGCCGCCGAAGCGCTCCTCCACCGTCGCGCGGTCCAGGCCGACCATCTCGAACGCCTTGACCATGGTTTCCGGCAGGTGGTTGCGGATGCCGCCCGATGCGATCTCGAAGCCGTTGCAGACCATGTCGTACTGGAACGCCTTGATGCCGAGCGGCTCCTCACCATTCAGCGCGTCGATGCCCCCTTGCGGCATGGAGAACGGATTGTGGGCGAAGTCGATCTTCTTCTCGTCCTCGTTCCATTCGAAGAACGGGAAGTCGACGATCCAGCAAAGTTCGAAGCGCTCGCGGTCGACGAGGTTCAGCTCCTCGCCGGCGCGCGTACGCGCCGCGCCCGCGAAAGTGACGAACTTCTTCGGGTCGCCGGCGACGAAGAAGGCGGCGTCGCCATCGGCGAGGCCGAGCTGCTGGCGGATCGCCTCGGTGCGCTCCTCGCCGATGTTCTTGGCGATCGGGCCGGCGCCTTCGAGTTTTTCACCTTCCTTGCGCCAGAAGATGTAGCCGAGCCCCGGCTGCCCCTCGCCCTGCGCCCAGGAATTCATGCGGTCGCAGAAGGCGCGGCTGCCGCCGGTCTTGGCCGGAATGGCCCAGACTTCGGCCTTTGGATCGTTGGCGAGGATGTTGGCGAACACCTTGAAGCCGGAGTCGCGAAAATGATCCGAGACGGCCTGCATCTCGATCGGATTGCGCAGGTCCGGTTTGTCGGTGCCATAGGTGCGCATCGCCTCGTCATAGGGAATGCGGCGGAATTTCTGCGTCACCGGCTTGCCGGCGGCGAACGTCTCGAAGACCGCGCGGAGGACAGGCTCCATCGTGCTGAGCACGTCGTCCTGCTCGACGAAGCTCATTTCGAGGTCGAGCTGGTAGAACTCGCCCGGCAGGCGGTCGGCGCGCGGATCCTCGTCGCGGAAGCAGGGCGCGATCTGGAAATAGCGGTCAAAGCCGGAGACCATGATCAGCTGCTTGTACTGCTGCGGCGCCTGCGGCAGCGCGTAGAAGGTGCCGGGATGGATGCGCGACGGCACCAGGAAGTCGCGCGCGCCTTCTGGCGACGAGGCGGTGAGGATCGGCGTCGAAAATTCGGTGAAACCGACCTCCCCCATGCGCTTGCGCATCTCGGCGATGATCTTCGTGCGCGCCACGATATTCCGGTGCAGCGTCTCGCGGCGCAGGTCGAGGAAGCGGTATTTCAGGCGGATGTCTTCGGGATATTCAGGTTCGCCGAACACCGGCAGCGGCAGCTCCTTGGCGGCCGACAGCACTTCGATCTCGCGCGCGAAAATCTCGATCTCGCCGGTCGGCAGGTTTGGATTAACGGTTTCCGGCAGGCGCGCCTTGACCTCGCCGTCGACGCGGATCACCCATTCGCCGCGCAGTGTCTCGGCCACCTTGAAGGCCGGCGAATCCGGATCGGCGACGATCTGGGTCAGGCCGTAATGGTCGCGCAGGTCGATGAAAAGCAGGCCGCCATGGTCGCGCACGCGATGCACCCAGCCCGACAGGCGGACGGAATTGCCGACGTCGCTCTTTCTCAACTGGGCACAGGTGTGGCTGCGGTAACGATGCGTGGTCATGGGTAAAGTCCGGAAATTGCGGGCATCGGCCCGGCTCGAAAATTGGCGCGAAAAGCGCATGAGAGGCCGGCTTTGTCAAGGCAAGCGGTCACACAGGCGCGCTGCCGCAGCCGCTCAAGCAAAGTGGATCTGCGCGCCCTGGCTTTGGAAAGCGGCGAGCGTGGCGGGAGGCGCGCTCTTTTCCACCACGAGATGGCGGATCGCATCCGCCTTCGCCACGCGATAGGGCGCGGCGGTGGCAAGCTTGTCGTTGGTGACGGCAATGACGATACCAGCGCTGTTTTTCGCCATGGCGCGCTTCACCTCGGCTTCGGCCGAATCGAAGGCGGTGACGCCGCGCGCGACATCCAGCCCGCAGGAGCCCAGAAAGAACAGATCGGCGCCGAGTTGCGCGACGGCGGCGAGCGTGTCGGCGCCGACGCAGGTGCCGAGATCGGGCACATAGCGGCCGCCGAGCACGATCAGCTCGACCAGGGGAAGGTCCGCCAGAGCCGAGGCGACGCCCAGCGAATTGGTAGCGACGGTCAGTTGGATGTCGCGCGGGATCGCCCTGGCGATCGCCTCATTGGTCGTGCCGCCGTCGATGAACAGCGACTGCCCCGCGCTCAGCAGCCCGACCGCCGCCCTGGCGAGCCGCGTTTTTTCCTCGACCGCATGACGGCTGCGCTGGCTGAGCGTCGCGGCGGCAAAGGGCGCGGAAGCGACCGCGCCGCCATAGACGCGGCGCAGTTGCCCGGCCTTCGCCAATTCCCTGAGATCGCGGCGCACCGTGTCTTCCGACACGCCGAAACGGCTGGCGAGCTCTCCGGCCAGCACCTTTCCGTCCGCCGCAAGCCGGTCGCGAATGAGTTGGTGGCGTTCTTCGGTGAGCATGCACGATCCTATTTATTTGTGCACGTTATTGCATGTTTTGCCTGTTCATGCAAGAAACAGAGTCGCCGGCGGACTCCGAAGAGGTCGCTCGCCAAAATCTCCTTGTTGGATTGCCCGTGATGACCCTTGGCCTGAAACTCGCTCCGCAGCATCGCGTCTATGCCGGCTTCGCGATCTATTCCTTCGCCATGGGCAACATCTTCCCGCGCCTGCCCGATATCAAGCATGCCATGCAGATCGAGGACGGCACGCTGGGACTCGCCCTGATCGGCACGCCGATCGGCACGCTGATCGCGCTGACGCTGGCGACGCCGATCCTGGAGCGCGTCGGCTTTCGCCGCGCGCTGCTGTGGCTGGTGCCGCTGCTGGCGCTTGCCTATTCCGTCGCGGTGCACGCGCCGGGCCCGGCCGCGTTGTTCCTGATGCTGCTCCCGGTCGGACTGATGATCGGCAGCATTGAGATCATCTTGAATGTCGAGGCCGACAGGACCGAGTTCCTGCTCAAGCGCCGCATCATGAACAGGGCGCATTCGTTCTGGAGCATTGGCTTCTTCGGCGCCGGGCTGTTCGGCGGCGCGCTGGCGCATCTCGGCCTGTCGCCGCAACTGCATCTGGCGCTGGTGGTGCCGATGGTGGCGGTTGCGGTGGCGCTGTTGCTCGGCGGCTTCCAACCGGCGCCCGCCCGCTTCGTCACGTCTGGCGACAAAGCGCCGATGTTCGCCCGGCCGACGCTGCCGATCCTCATCCTCGTCGCGGTGACGCTGTCGGCAATGCTGATGGAAGGCGCCAGCATGGACTGGTCGGCGATCTATATGCGCACCGTGTTCGAGTCAGGGCCCTTCGTTGCCGGGATCACCGTGGCGCTGTTCGCCTTCTCGCAGGCGACGACACGCTTCTTCGCCGACAGCATCGTCGACCGCCACTCGCCGAGCGGCGTGGCGCGCGTGTTGTTGGCAACGATGGCTGCCGGCGTGTTCATCGTCTTCTTCTCGCCCTTGCCCTTCGTCTCGATGCTGGGCTTCGCGCTCATGGGCATCGGCTGCAGCGCGATCTTTCCGTTGGCGATTTCGGCGGCCGCCCAGATGACGGACCGCTCCGCCGCGATCAACGTTGCCGCATTGTCGCAGATCTCCTTCGTCGCCTTCCTGCTCGGTCCGCCGCTGCTCGGCTTCGTCTCGGACCACTGGGGCATCCGCTCGGCCTATGGCATCGGCATACCGTTCATCGTGCTCAGCCTGGCGGCAGCGGGCGCGCTTGGCCGGCGACCGTCGCCGAACGCCGTAACGGACGGAACAGGATCCGACACGACCGGAGAGAGAGTACCGGCGCGGGCCTACGAGGCATGAACCGCTCGCCCATCGTCAAGTCGATCACGATCGCGGCACCGTTGTCCGACGTCTGGCGCAGCGTGACCGAACCGACATGATGCAGGGCTGGATGTCGCCCGCATGCCAGCCCTACTGGGGCGGCACGCTGCCGATTCTGAAAGCAGCCGTGGAGCGGACCGCGACGGCTTGAGGGACATCGCGGGTTGGCGCGTCGGCACGCAGCGCGATTTCGCATGGAAGAATCCGGCGATCGGGCCACCGCTTACGCTGCGGCGGCTTGACGAAAGGGCGCGCGGCTGAAATTGAAAGAGGCTTAATATTGTGCCAAAAGCGATTTGATGCAGGTCATCACCACACAAGAAGAACTCGAGAGCGTTGTCGCGGCGTTCGAAAAGTCGGAATTCATTACCGTCGATACCGAATTCATCCGCGAGACGACCTTCTGGCCGATCCTCTGCCTGATCCAGATCGCCGCGCCTGGGATTGAGGCGCTTATCGATCCGTTGTCGCCCGGCATCGACCTGAAACCGTTTTTCCGGCTCATGGCCAACGAAGCGGTGCTGAAGGTCTTCCACGCGGCGCGGCAGGACATCGAAATCATCGTCCATCTCGGCGATCTGGTGCCGCATCCAGTGTTCGACACGCAGGTGGCGGCGATGGTCTGCGGCTTCGGCGACAGCGTTTCCTATGACCAGCTTGTCCAGAAGGTCACCGGAGCCCGGCTCGACAAATCCTCGCGCTTCACCGACTGGCGGCACCGGCCGCTCTCCGACAAGCAGCTCGAATACGCGCTCGCCGACGTCACCCATCTGATCAAGGTCTACCAGCATCTCAGCGCCGAGCTGAAGCGCGAGGACCGCGCCCATTGGCTGAACGAGGAGATGGATGTCCTCACCTCGCGCGAGACCTACGATCCGCATCCCGAGGATGCCTGGAAGCGGCTGAAGATGCGGCTGCGCAAGCCGCAGGAGCTGGCGATCGTGCAGGCGGTGGCCGCCTGGCGCGAGCGCGAGGCGCGCGAGCGCGACGTGCCGCGCGGCCGCGTGCTCAAGGATGATGCGATCTACGAGATCGCGCAGCAGGCGCCGCGCGACGCGGCGGCGCTCGGCAAGCTGCGCACCACGCCGAAAGGCTGGGAGCGCTCCGCGACGGCAACCGCGCTGCTTGGCGCGGTCAATACCGCCCTTGCCCTGCCCAAGGATGCGATGCCGAAACTGCCGAAAAGCGTCCAGCCGCAGGAAGGATCGAGCGCGGCGTCGGAGCTGCTCAAGGTGTTGCTCAGGATCGTCGCGGAGAAGGAAGGCGTCGCCACCAAGGTGCTTGCCTCCAGCGACGATATCGACCGCATAGCCGCCGAGGGCGACGAAGCCGACGTGGCGGCGCTGCAGGGCTGGCGGCGCGCCGTTTTCGGCGAGCAGGCGCTGAGGCTGGTGCGCGGCGAGATCGGCATCAAGTTCGACAAGCGCCGGATCGCGGTGTTCGACCTTTAGAGCAATTCCAGGAAAAGTGCGTAAAAACAAAGAGATAGACCGTTTCCGTGAAACGGTGAAACGCTCTAGCGTCACACCACCGCGAGCAGGTGCAGCGCGAACCAGAACCAGGCGACAAGAAGTATACCCGCGCCAAGGAAGAAGGCGCGGCTGCGGTGCAGCACATAGTTTCTGTCGAGATGCACCCAGGCGTGCACATAGCGCGTGACTATGAACAGCCACATCAACGCCAGCGTCAGGTAGTTCACGCCATTGGTGACGAACAGCGCCAAGCAGAGCACGTGGAAGAGAACCGGCAGCTCGAACTGGTTGATCAGATTGTTGGCGACTGTGACGCTCGAGGCCGGCTCGGTGGAGCGGACCTTGTACTGGCCGACCTTCGCTTCGCCGGACTTCACGGCGAGATAGCGCCGCTTCAGCATCACCAGATAGACGATGTAGACCAGGAGCACATGCGCCAGCATCGGCCAGAAGATGGCGGTCTGGTGCATTTGTCCGCCCTCTCCTCCCGTCAGCGCCGCCGCTGCCCGGCCAGCGCGAAGAATGCGACGACAAAGAATGGAATGGCCAGCAGCGCGAATTTGGTGACGGTCAGCAAAGAGGCGAAGGCCAGCGAATCGGGGTTGGCCAGCTGGAAATCGGAGAGCAGCCGCGCCAGGGCAAAATTCTGAGCATAGTCGGCCACCGTATAGGGCAGCACCAGCACGAGCGCGAACAGGGCCTGCAGCTGCGCCGGCATGGCGCGGAAGGTGCTGAGCCGCCGCCCGAAAGCAAGGATGAGGCTGACCAGCGTCAGCGACAGCAGCGCCGGGAACAAAAGGTCGAAGGTCAAATAGTGCCAGACGATGATGATCTCGCCGCCGCGACGGCCGAGTGCTGTGAGCCACGCCATGCCTTCGTCGGGCGTGAAGCCGGCGACGCGCATGTCGAGCGCGGCCAAGCCGCCGCTCAAGCGCTGGAAATAGAGAAACTCCAGCGCCGTCATGACGAGGAACAGCGCGATCGAGGCAATGGACAGGGCCGGCGCGTGCCGCGACAGCCGCAGCACCGCCACGCTCAAGCCGCGCCACAGCCCCTGGCGGTCGGGCCGATCGGCCTCTCGATCAAAGTCCGCCCGGGTAATTGGGGCTTTCGGGGAACCGGAATTGGTCAAAGCCTTTCCGCCCAACGGATTCTGGCCCTCACCCTCATAAGCCATTGATTTCATCCATTCCGCTGCCTTGCCGATGGCTACCACTCTTTACCTAAGCCCAACCGACATTTACCATTAGCTCCACTGACACAGTGCTGACACGGCACAAAGATGACTGAGAGCGCGATGGCTGCAACGCTTGTTTCGGACAGACATATATCGCGATTGCTGAGTCCTTCAAAGGGTCAATCCCTCTATTGGGACGGCGAGGTTCCTGGTTTCGGCGTTCGGGTGACGTCCAGCGGGTCTCGAAGCTTCATCTTCAACTACCGCGTCCGGGGCACAGGGAAAGAGCGACGCTATACCATCGGCTCGACCTCAGACTGGAAGGTGGGCGTCGCGCGCCAGGAGGCGAAGCGGCTGCGCAAGGTCGTCGACCTCGGTGGTGACCCTCTCGGCGAATTGGAGGAGCAGCGGAAGCAGGCAGAGGACGAGCGCAAGCGCGCCCGAACGGTCGAACAGCTCTGCGACGAGTTCGAGCGGGAGCACCTGCCCGCGCTGCGGCCGGCGACGAGGAAGTTCTATAAGCTGGCGATCAAGAACCACCTCAAGCCGAGCCTCGGGAAAATGAGGGTCGAGGACGTTCAGCGGTCCGACATCGAGAAGGTCTTCCGCAAGCTGACCGATCTCGGCCAGCGCCATCAGGCGAACCAGTGCGTCGTCCTCATGGGCGTGTTGTTCCGCTACGCCATCGAATGGGGCTGGCGCACCGGCCTCAATCCGGCACAGGGCATCGCCAGGCACACACTGGAGGGCAAGGAGCGCTATCTGAGCCCGGCCGAGACCAAGAAGCTGTCAGCGGCGCTCGACGGCCTGGAGGACAAGCAGGCGGCCGCGATTTTCAAGGTGCTGTTGCTGACTGGCAGTCGCGTTGGCGAGGCGTGCAAAATGCGGTGGGAACAGCTCGACTTCCACCGCGGGATCTGGTCGAAGCCGGCGTCGACCACGAAGCAGAAGAAGACGCACCACCTCCCCCTCACCGCCCCGGTGCTGGCGATCCTGCAGGGCATCCGCGAGAAGCAGGATCCCGTGTCCGAATGGGTGTTTCCCGGTCGAAGCAAGGAAGGCTTTCGCAACGATCTCCGCGCCGCCTGGAGCGCGGCCAAGAAAGCGGCCGGGATAACTGGGCTGCGCGTGCACGATCTGCGCCACAGCTTCGCCTCGACGCTGGCCGGCAGCGGCTTCTCCCTGCCGATGATCGGCGCCGCCCTCGGCCACAGCCGGGTCGAGACGACGCAGCGCTACGCCCACCTCGCCGACGATCCGCTGCGCATGGCGATGACACGTGCCGCTGATCTGATAGAGGCTGCAGCGAAACAGGAATCTGGCGACGATTTGGACCTGACCAAATCAGCGATTTCGCCCGCCGATAATTTGTAACCATCTGGGTCGGCGCCAGTTGGCCAGCATTTTCAATGGCATCGCCGCAGATCGCCAGGTATGTCAGCATCTGGTCAGCACTCGGCAGCTATCTGTCGATAAGTGGCAGATCACCTCTTGCTCTTTCACCATTCCCAGCCGTACATTCACCGCGTCGAAGGGATTCTGAGTTTTCGAAACTCCGAACCACGACGCATGTCCTACAGACGTGAGCCGACCGAGACCCGCAAGGGCGGTCCGCTACCCGATGGTTCAGAGAACATTTCCAGTTCACTGCGCCCGTCGGCTTGATCTGCTTCGCCCGGGCGCCCCAAGAGGAGCCCACGACGGTGGATTACAATATTTTCGATGAATGGCCGACGGAGGCCGAATTCGCAAAAGCGAACGGCCTGACGAAGCGCCAGGTCGCTCGCATGCGATCGAGGAAGGACGGCCTCCCCTTCGCCAAACGAGGCAAGGAGATCATCATTCACGTTCCGACGGCACGTGAGTGGCTCAAGAAGCGGCTCATCACGCCGAATCCCTCGCGGGAGGGGCGCGCATGACGGCAGACCTTACCCCTCCCGAGCATGAGCATTCCGCCGCCATCGACCTCGCCGTGGAATGGCTCTCCCAGAATCCTCGAGACCGGATCGGTCAGCCGATCGTCCCCCTGTTGCGCGAGAGGTTCGGACTGTCGGCCGTCGAAGCATGTGAAGTCTGCCGGGAGGCCAACCTCCGGATGGCGCGCGCCGCATGAGTGCTGCCAAGGGGAAGTCCTATGCAGCGATACCGGCAAGGGCGACGGGCGATAAGCGGCTGGCGGCGGAAGACTACCGCGTGCTGATGGCAATCGCGCTCCATGATCGCCTCGGAGCAAATGGCATCGGTTGCTTTGCTAGCCATCCCCGCCTCGCGGAGTTAGCAGGTTGCCACGAGAAGAGCCTCTCGCGGACGCTCGCAAAGCTCAAGCTGTGCGGCTACCTGGAAATCAGCCACCATCCGATGAACGGACGGCTGCGCGTCTACCGCATCATCTACACTGCCTTCGATACGGATTATTTCCTCAGCGCGAAAGGTAGCAGTCCTGCTACCAAAAAACCGGGGGCACAACAGGTAGCAGAGGCGCTACCGGAAGCTCTGCGGAATGGTAACAATCGCGTTGCGGAGGCCGCTCCAAAGGTAACAGCCATCAGTGAAAATACACAAGAAAATCAATTAGTTAATTATGCAAATATATTCAGTGAAACTGAAATAAATCCCATAAAAATGGGAAATATATCCTGCGAAGCAGCGGACGTACCGACCGGAAGCATCTCGGAAGTCGTGCCGGGAAAGAGCTTCGGAGCGATGTTGGGGATCATCGAGCGCAGGCTGCAGCACGGCATGGATGAGAGCGAGGGCAAGCGCCGGGTTGCCTGGCTGAGTGCCCAACTCGAAAGCGGCGAGATCACCGACGATTCTGAGTACCACCGAACCGTTCGGGTGAGAGACGCGATCGCAGGAATGCTCCGTCGACTGAGCGAGATCACCGATGCAGCTTGAACTCGACTTCACGGCCAGGATCTTGGTGTTTCCGCTGTCGAGACGAATCGCCGATGTCCGCCAGGTCGCGCGTCGGCTGGACGTCATCCACGGTGACGAGGCCGCAGTCTATTGGCGCGGCGTGGTGGCGGACCTCGACCGCCGGCTGTCCACCCACGGCCTGCCTAGAGAGCAGATCGACGTTGAGCTTTGGGCGTTCTTCGACGCGGTGCAGATGGAGCTGCTGCGCCAGTACGGCGGCGACACGCCGCAGAAAGGGCGAACGAGGTGAACCAGGCCGAATTCATCAAGCGGGCTGGTGAGCG
Organism: Mesorhizobium sp. B3-1-7; assembly: GCF_006439385.1. Lineage (NCBI taxonomy): Bacteria > Pseudomonadati > Pseudomonadota > Alphaproteobacteria > Hyphomicrobiales > Phyllobacteriaceae > Mesorhizobium > Mesorhizobium sp. B3-1-7. Next base: position 15,006 of record NZ_VFTL01000033.1, on the reverse strand, counting down.
GGCCAGCAAGCGCCAGCATGACGGCCTCGAGGAAAGACCAGCGACACGCTCACCAGAGGCGAGAGCGCGCGTCGCTGCAATCTACGCCACGTTCTGCGCACAACATGCTGCATCGAAGGGTGAGCGCTCGGAACGGCCCGAGCGTCCGGCTCTGCGGAGGTCGTACATATGAAACGCAACGAGAGCGCCGGAGACCGGAAGTTGAGGCTGCACGGACTAGACACCCAGGCCTGCGTCGCAGCGATGAAAGGCCTCGGCGATCACTTCGGGACGCAGATCGCTACACGTGCGATTTCTGAGGGCTGGGATACCGACCAAATTGACGATGCAGTCGAAGCCGTGTTGCAGAGCATTCGAGCCTATTTGTCTGGCGCTGCGGATGTCAGGGACATCGAGATCACCCTCTTCCACGTCCACTTGGCGCTGGTCCGAGCGGGGAAGCACACAACTATACTGCTCCTAGATGACGGCGGTAACGCATGACTTCCCGAACAGGTGGAACGTCCGCCTGTACGCTGGTTTCTGGAGCTCAAAGGCAAGGACCGCGGCTACGTCCGCCGCGTCGAGAACACCGGCAAGGACGGCGAAGCGATTTTCACGCGTCAAAAGCCAGACATCAGTCATTTGACGGACGAAGAACTCGAAATCCTCGTCGCGACTCAGAAGCGGCGGGAGAGCGCGGTGAGCGAGAAGATCGAGCCCTCCCTAAGTCCCACATAACCAAAAAGGTTACATATACTGTCGCGCGACGTAACCGTTTTGGTTACGTTACTTTGTTTCACGTGAAAAAAGCTCCGCGGATGACATTTCTTGTATTGTACACCTGCGAATAATGGTGCTCGAATGTGCGAAGCGAAAGGAGAATCATTGGTGAGACGGATACTGACCATCGACAAGGTGAAGACCGTGCTGGAACGCACCGGCGGCAATCGCGTCGAGGCCGCGCTAGAGCTCCAGGTAGCGCGCGGGACTTTGCATTCCTTTATCGCCCAGCATCATGAGATCATCGAATTCCTCGCGGAAATCGAAGACGATGCCCGCCAGGTCGATATTCTCGCTCGTCGTTTGCGTCGCGGCGATGTCGAGCCCGAGCACCGCCGCGAGATCCGCTCGCTTCTGTCCCGATGCCTTCACTCGGAGGCCCGCGCCGCCTAATCACGACACATCATAGGCCCGTCGAGATGACGGCCCGTCCGGAAGAAGGAGCTCAAATTGAGCATTTTGAAACGAGGCAAGGCCTCACCAACACCAGTGACAGCAGAGGCCGTCAGCGAGGCTTCTGCAGCACTGGACGCGGCCAAGCGTGTCGTCGAAGCGATCGCAGCCAAGCAGGAAGCCGCCAACCGGCATTCCGAAAATCTGGCAGCTGAGCGGGCTCGCGTCGCCCTTGCGGCGCATACCGGCGACGCTGCAGCCAAGGCGAGGCTCGACGCGATCAATGTCGAGGTGAGCACGCACGGATCGGAGATGGCCTCACTCGCCGCCGCGATCGCCGAGGCACGGAAGAATGTGCAAGCGGCCGAGGACCGCGTCGCCGAACACGATATAGCCCGCCGCACAGCCGCGGCCCGTGAAATCGCGAGCCAGATCATCGCCGAGGCGGAAACGATCGATGCGGCCCTCGCCGAAGCCGCCGTTGCCCTTGGTCGACGCGACGCCCTGCGGACAGCACTCGTCAAAACCGGAGCGGTACGGCCAGAAGTCTCGAACCAGTTGGCCGGCCGGCTCACGATAAATCGTGCCATGGCCGCCGCCGGTCTCCACGGCTTCGCTTCCTTCGACGGAGCGGCCGGCACAGGAACGGCCAGGTCGACGCTCGCTCGGCATGACGTGGCCGTGCTCGGCGCTGCCACGAACACCCCCGCCGCGGCGGCATAGGAGGCGCACCATGGCACTCGAATCGGAAAAAGCCGCAATCGACAGCGCGTTCGGGACGCTCTCCACCGCGGTGAGCGCCTACATCGCGGCTGGCGGCTCGCCCTGGTCGGCCGGCTTCTGGCTCCTCGCCCATGTGGCCAACATCGACCCGCGGATCTCGTCGTTCTGCGATGGGCAGGCAGAGAAGGCAATCAACGCCCGTGAAGTCCGCGCGATCACCTTCGCCCAGATGAACGAACGACCGAAGTAAGGGGGAACGAACGAGATGACCGCCATGGATTTCAACACGGCCTTGAAGCGCCGCCGCATCCTGCAGGAGCTCACGGTCGACAAGATCGCCGCCGTCGATCGTCCGGCCCAGGAAGGTGCGAATGCGGTGATCATGAAGCGCGCCGACGAGCCTCCGGTCGACGCCTTCACCAAGGCCCAAGGCGACTTCGAGGCATGCGTGGACCGTATCCAGAAGCGTGACAATTCAACCCGTCTGGCCGCGATCATGAAGGCCACGAATGAGCATCCCGACGAATGGTCGCGATATGGCGAGGCCGGCAAGGACCATGTCGTCAAGGCCGAGCGGCGGGCACCGGTGGAAACCAGGATCAGCAAGGCCTTCGACAGCATCCGGAAAATGGATGACCAGCTCGAGGATCTGGTCCGCAAGCAGCAGCGGCCGGACGAGACCTTCGCGAAGGCCTACGATCGCGTGCTTCGCGAACAGCCATCGCTCTACACCGGCCGATGTGAGTTGGTGAGGGCGCACGGATACGAATGATCATCATGGCCGGGACGCTCCCGATCTTGAGTGTCCTGGCCTCTCCATCGCGCAGCGCGGTTGGCACGCTTCCGCAATGCGCGCACCCAGGATGCAAGGCCTGGCGGTCCACTCGGCGGAGACCGGAAAATCACCGAGATGCGGCGGCCTTTTTCCAGGGCGCGGCCGCTCGGGCTTGCGGTGCCGACCGTCACCTCAAGGCCCTCCTTCGAGGGAAACAAAAAGCTGGGCGGCGGGCGAGCCGCCGCTCAGCGCTCTCACACCCACCAAAAAAAGGACATTCCCATGGATGACGCCAAACCCGTCGAGATCGACCTCGCCGGCAAGACTGTAACCCTCGTTCCGACGGGAGAGGCCGCGCTCGCAATTTCGGACGCTGCCGATGGGCTTGCGCCGGCGATGGCGGCCATTTCCCGCCTCAGTGTCAAAGCCATGGCGATGGTGATCAACGCCGGCGCCGGGCTGAAGGGCGCGGAAGCGAGAAGCACGGCCGAGGCCGTCGCCGCATCGAACCTGGTCGAGCTATCCGGCAAGCTCAGCGATTATGTCGCCGCTCTCTGCAACGGCGGCCGGCCATTCAAGGGAGCCTAAACCCATGGAGGCCGCCGGCGACGTCGTCATCACGATTTCCGCGAACGCAGCCGCCTTTGAGGCCGCGCTCGGCAAGGCGCGGCAGCAGGCGGATGCCTTCGACGCGGCGGTGTCGGCGAAGCTCTCCGGCGCCGGCATGTCGGCGGGGCTGGCGAAGATCGCCGGGCTGATCGAGCAGACCAACGCGCTGCTTTCCAAGATGGTCGGAGCGGCGTCTCCTGCGGCCGCCAGCCTCGAGAAAGTGACCGCGGCGACGAAAGGCGCCGCCGCGGCGCTGGACAGCCTCAACCTCGCCCAGATGGAGACCAAGGCCAATTTCTCCATCATCGGCGCGCAGTCGCAGCAATACGAAACGGCGCTGTTGCAGGTGAACGATGCGAACCGCATCGGCGTGGAGCTCGAAAAACAGAAGGCCACGCTGACGCAGGGCGCCGTCGGCGCGCTCAACGCCCAGGCCGGAGCGGCCGGGAAAGTCGCATCCGCCACGGAGCACGCGGCGAGCGCGTCACGGCTGGGCGCGACCCAGATGATGTCGCTGGCCCATGCCGGCCGATCGGCGGCCGAGGGCTTGGTGCTCGGCGTGCCGGCGATGCAGATCCTCGCCCAGCAGGCAAACCACCTCTCATACGCGCTCGCCGGCGAAGAAGGTTTGATCGCTGCCACCTCGAAGGCTCGCGCGGCCTTCGGCGCCTTTCTCGGCACCGGCACTGGTATGATCGCTACGGCCGGCGTTGCCGCCGTCGCAGGGCTCACGGCCTACGTCCTCGCCACGCGCAACTCGATCCAGAGCGTCGACCAGGTGCTGACCGAGCACAAGGCCCTCATCGACGAGATCGCCGCCGCTTATCCCGAGGCGGCGAAGGCGGCGAAGCAATATGAGGAGGTCGCCTCCAGGCTGCCGCAGTCGGTCGCCGCTGCCGACATCAACGATAAGATCAAAGAAAACACCCGGACTCTCGACGACCTGCTTGGCTCGCTCTCGACACGGATGCAGATGCTGTCGCAGGAATGGGGCCTCGTCGGCAGCTCCGGCCAGAAGGCGTTTGGCGATCTCGCCGACATTGCGAAATCCGGTGCCGTCGACGCCGCCGACAAGGTCCAGGCCGCGCTCGGCCGCATGCGCCTCGATCCCGCATTGAACGAGAACGTGCACGACCTGGCCAAGTCGCTGCAGGATGACGCGACGGCGGCGGCGAAGCTCCAGGATGCCTTGAACGTCAAGAACGACTTCGCGGGCATAGTTGATCACAACAAGCGGGCGACGCAGACGCTCTTCGAGCTCGCCAGCGGCTTCGATGGCGTCAAGGCTTCGGCCGGCGGCGCCGATGCCACCATCGCCAAGCTGTTCGGCGATATCAACGGTGGAGATCGCTTCGGCGTCACGCGCTCTCAGAATGCCTTCGGGGCGCAACTGGCGGGATCCGTACAAGCCACGCTTGGTGCCTTTCAGCAGGTCGACCAGGCCATCCAGGAAGCGCGCCGCAACCAGCTGAGCAGCTTCGTTGATCTCGACAACCAGCTGCGCACCACCACCCAGGAGGCGGACGCGCTGAAGCAGGCCATTGCGTCGGCCGCCAGCGGTGACAACGTCAAGCTGTTCTTCAACGACGTCAGCGGCATCGCCAACGCCAATTCCGAGCTGCAGCGGTCGGTCGACACCGTCAACCGCCTTTTCGATGCGATGCACTCGGGCAGCGCCACGACGCGGACCGTTTTCGAAGGTCTGGACATGATTCGCCAGAGCCTCATCCGCGACGGTTTCGGCGTCGATGCGGTGAACAAATTCGTCGATTCGCTTGTCCGCACCCGCATGCAGCTGGATCAAGACGCGGCCGGCGCGAAGCAGCTCAACGCCGCGATTCAGGCAATTCGCAACAAGACGGTGACGATCACCGTCGTGACGCGCCAGGTCGGCTCCGGCACGCAGTCCCTCTACGATGTGCCGAACAGCAATGGCGGCACCAGTTCGGTCGGCGTGACGCGCTATGGCGGCGATGGCTCGACCTCCGGCCCCTCGATCACCGCCAATGAGGTGCCCTCCAGCGGCTATGGAAGCCAGGGCGGATCGGGCTCGCCCGGCACATCGACGGTCAACGTCTGGCGCTTCGCCACGGGCGGCATGATCCATCCCGGCGATACGCAGCAGGTGTCGTTCTTCAAGAGCCCCGATGAAACGGTCGGCATCTTCACACCGGGCCAGATGCAGGCCCTCGCCAGCCCGCAATCGGCCTTCACCGGCACCCAGCCGACCCAGGACCAGGACCGCATGTGGACGGTCCAGATGAACATCGAGGCGAATACGCGCAAGACCACGCAAATCCTCGACGACATCAGGACGGCCACGGCAAGCAGCGCTTCGGTGTTCAGCGGCTCGTCTTCTTCTGGCGGCTCGTCTTCGAGTAACGGCACGACCGATCGCTCCGAGCGCGACGCCTACTTCATGCAGATCTTCAAGCAGTATCAGTCGAATTTTCAGGCGGCGGGCGTCGTTGCGGGCCAGCCGATCGGTTATGGCCTCGGCAACAGCTCGTCTCCGTTCCAGATCGCGCTCAAGGCCACGCAGGCAAAATACGGCTTTGCCTCTGGCGGCATGATCGGCGGCGATGCCGGCGACACCCAGAAGGTCGAGTTCTTCAAGAACCCGAACGAGAAGCTCATCATCGCAAGGCCGGATCAGTTCACCGACGCGCGCTCCCAGCCGGCGGCGGCCAATTCCAACGCCGCCAATGATCGGCCGCTGATCGGCACGCTCTCCATGCCGATCTACCTCCAGGCTGGCGCCCAAGTCACCAAGGACAGCGCCGCCGAATTGAAGCGTCAGGCCGTGCTCGCGATTCGCGAAGCCCTACGAGGCATCAATGGTCGATAGGATGTCAGTTCTGGCCCTCATAGCCTCCTGCGCCGTCGTGCTGGCGCTGGCCTTGCTGAAAGGATTTTAAGATATGCCCTGTCTGTCGCTTGGCCTTCGCCTTGGCGCCGCGCGCCGCGTCATTGCCGCTGCCGCGCCACCCTATGTTCCGCCAGTAGAAGAGCCGGACCCGCCGCCGTCCGGCGATCCGACGCCGCCCGAGGATACGCCGACCGACCCGGACACCGGCAATCCCGAACCCGGCATCGACCCTGATTTCGTCGAGGCGACGCGCATTGAAGTCACCGATGCCAAACAGACCGTGATCCGCACGGCGGCCGATCCCGGAACCTGGGGCAATGCCTATGTGGCGGCGGAACTGGTCGGCTACGATTATTGGGAAATCCTCGTCCAGAACTCGACGCCGAAGAACGCAACGCTGGCGGTCGGCGTCACCAATGGCGATCTGCCGCTGAACGGAATCCCCGGCGACACGGCGGGCGCGCTGGCCTACTGGTCGAGCGGCGTCGTCCGCAACGATGGATCGGAGACGTCCGGCTTTGCCACCTTCGGGCGCGGCGACCGCATCGGCATCGCGCGCGATCATGACACCGGCCGCATCTGGTTCGCCAAGAATGGAACATGGCTCGGCTCGACGCCCGTTGTCGGCGGATCAGGCCAGCAAGGCACGCTGACCGGAGACGGTCCCTATTACCCCTTCATCGCGCTCTACAGCGCGTCGACGGTGGCAACGTTCAAGTTCATCGCCTCGAAATTCGCCTATTCGGTTCCGACCGGGTTCTATCCGATCGGCAAGACGCCGGTCACCGATCCATACTTCGCCAATGTCGTGCTGCTGCTCGGCTTTGAGGGGTCGGACGGCGCAACGACGACCACCGACCAAAGCCCTTCTGCCCATTCTCCGATAACCTTCAACGGCAATGCGCAGATCGATACGGCACAGGCTGCGGTCGGCAGTACGTCATCTTGCCTGTTCGACGGGTCAGGCGACTATCTATCGATCCCAAACAGCAGCGACTGGCGGCTCTCAGCAGCCAATTCCGATCAGTTCACGATCGAATTTTGGATGAGGCCACATGATGACGGAAGTACGATCGAACGCGTTATGGGGCAGGTGAATACCCATTGGGTTTGGTATATCGACCAAAATCTCCTAAAGCCCGCGTTTCATTGGACCTCCGACGGCAGTAATTTTCAAGATCTTGGTGCCGGTGCAAGTCCGGCGATAAGCATCGACGCTTGGAGTTTCATCGCCATCAGCAAGAATGCAAGCGGCAAGCTCAGGCTTTGGCGCAATGGGGCTTTGGCTGATAGTTCCACGCCGGCCAACAGCGCCATGTTCAACTCTACCGTCGACCCTCTCGAAATAGGCCGCGCCTTTGGCAGTGCGATCTACAATGGCTGGCTCGATGAGATCCGCATCACCAAGGGCGTCTGCCGTTACGACACCGACGGCTCGATCACCGTGCCTACGGCAGCATTTCCGAGGAGCTAGTTCCAGGACACCCGGACGAGACCTTGGAAGTGGTGGGAGTAGAATACAAGGAGTTGCTAATATTCAATCGGCGAAGGCGTGGACGATCGCGAAGCCGGCGAGGCCAGGACCCTTGCCCCCCACCTCATTTCGAGGCCTTCGTCCGCTTCGGGCTCATATGGCTCGTCACGAGCCGCACGGCATGGAGTTTGACCGTGATCCCGAGGTCCTTGCCGCCGACCGTCACGCTGTCCCCATCTACCCTGGTGACTTCCCCCGTTAGCTCGATCTTCTGCCCGCTGCTGATGTGTGGTGTGGTGTCCGCGATCGAATGAGGCTGGTCCAGCACTTTCGTTCTCTCCGACGTAGGCGACCACGATCTCGCCGACCGCTATGGCTGATGGGGTCTCGAGCCGAGCCAGGCCAACCCATTTTCGAGGTCACTTGCTCGGTGCGAGCGGTCTCGCATGATATTTGCAGAGCAACACGAACTGCGGCTTCCCCGCCAATTGGCTCGATATCGAGGAAGCCGGGAGCGTCAGGATCTGCGCGTTGAAATCGCAGAAGGACTGCACCATGTCGGCGACATCGTCGGCGTTCATGTCGTCGATCTTCATGATGTCGCCTTCTTGGCAGTTGCCGCCGGCAAGCGCTATCGGGATGTGGTGACACTGTCGCTCTTCGCGAGCCTTCGCGTCAGCAGCCACCACCGTTGCCGCGGCCGGCTCCGGCTTCAGCGCGTCATAGCATGCCACTCGATCGGCTCCGTCGACGAGCTGCCGGCAATTGTTGATGGCCTCGAAGGTCTGCGCATGTGCCGCGCCGGCGGCGCCAAAGAGCGCGCCAATCGCCAGGACCCGGAGCATCCCCACCTCCCTAGTCATTGCCCGGGTGAATACTTGCGCACTTGAAATAACAGCGCAAGCCCGTACCAGATCGGCACCGATGCAACCAAAATGGTTACAGCGCAGGCATGCTATTTGGAGAGGTAGTTGTGCGCCTGCAGCCAGTTTCTCATGATCCGGCGGATTGCCTCAGGCCTTGTCGGCGAGTCTGCTTGCTCGGCAGCGAACGCATCGATCGCATCCAAGTCGCTGCGAACAAGGCGGATATTCACCTGATCGGAATCAACCGCAGGTCTGCCTCTGGATTTTTTGATAGGATTTATTGTTGACGAGCTCATGGTTTAATTCCTATCATTTAATAGTCGGGCCGGAAAGAGGTTGCCGCCTCAATCCAGCCCTGGACCACAATCGAAAGGAGATTTCGACCATGGCTTGCCTTCCTATAGCACTCTCTAAAATTGCCCGCGACCCAGTCGTCGCGGCCTTCCTGGCCCGCGGCGAAGACAACACCGACCCCGAGCCCATTGTCATCCCGGTCCGCTTTCCTCGGCCGCCATTCAAGGACGGCGCTGCTGTGCGGCGCGAGCTGGAGTGCGCATGATGGCCGCCGCTGCGACAAGACCGTTGCCCGGCGCCGAGCCGAATGACCCGCTGCTCGCCGCCATCAACCTCTATCGCTTCGCTGGCGAGGCGTACGACGATCTGCCCGACGATCTCGACGAGGAGGGGGACGACGAGGCGTTCCAGCGCCTGTGCGGCGATCCTGATGCCATCCTGGTGGCATGGACAGCGCCAGCGACGTCGCTTGAGGGCGCCACGGCCGCGCTGCGCATGGCCCTCCAGGTTCTGCGCGAGAACAACGGCGAGCCAATTGTGAAGAGCCTCCTCGCGGCGTCGTTGGCATTTTTCGAAGGCCGGTGCACCTGATGCGGCGGAAACATGGATGACGAAGCGGCTGCGGCCGCCGCCAGCGCCCTTGAGATGATCGAGGCGAGCCTCGGCAAGCTGCTCGCAGCTTTGGGGCCAGAGGCGGCGGCTCGCGTCGCCACAGGCATCCTTCAGCCCGACGTGCTCGCCTCGGCCGAGCCGCCGGAATATTGGGCCGGGCGCTTCGCGGCGCGCGGCCTTCGCATGAGCGCCAGATCGTTGCGCGCCAAAGCTCTCAAGGCCGGCCTCTGCTACCATGTCGACAAAAAGGTGCTGATCTCACCGCGGCAGATCGATGAATTGTTCAGATGGCGGGGATCTTCAAAACAGAGGGACCATCCGACGGCGCCAGTTAGCCCAAGCGGTGCATACAAGCGCGCTCTGGCGAAGCTCAAAGCCGCAGAAGACCAACGCAGGCGGAAGCCCGGCAGCAAGGGTTAGGGCCCCGCGCAGAATTGCGCATCCCCTGCTTAGATTGCAGCAGGGGGAAGACTTTTACCCGCTTCGCATGGCATATTTGCCTGACCTTACCTGACGAAATGGCAAAGACCCATGGCGAAAGCAAAGCTCCCGGAAGGGGCGAAAGCCCTTGTGGTGCAACGGCTCGCGCGCTTCGAGTCGCCGTCGGACGTCGCCGAGGCGGTCAAGCAAGAATTCGGGATTGTGATCGCCCGCCAGAGCATTGAGTTTTTCGATCCGACCAAGCACGCCGGCCGGAACCTGGCGCCGAAATGGCGGACGCTCTTCGAAAAAACCCGCGAGACGTTCATCCGCGACTTAACATCCATCGCAGTCAGCCACCGCACGGTCCGGCTACGCGCGCTCCAGCGCATGGCCGACAAAGCCGAAGAGCGGGGCGACGGGTATCTGCTGCTGAAGCTGCTTGAGCAGGCGGCGCGGGAAGTCGGCGGCATGTTTACCGGTCGGCGCGAGTTCAGCCCGTCGCCGTCTCCGGCGGTCGTCGCTATCTTGCCGAAGCGCTGAGCGCCAATCATGGTGATCAAGTCGCGGGATCTGAACAGCCTGCCTCCGCTCGACGAGATGCCAGACGACTTCGCCCTGACCCTTCCTGAGGCCTGCCAACTCTTCTTCCGCGGCATGATGGGTCCCGGCTCCCTGCGGGCGGCGCGGGATCGTGGCGCTCTTGCCATGGCACGGGCTGGCCGAAGGGATTGGGTGACCGCCGGCGCGATGCGAGAGTTCTTGCGCGCAGGCATCATTCCACCAAAGCCAAGCACGCGAGAGCCTGAGCCGTCAGTGGAGGAACGTGGGCGGATTGCTCTGGCTTCGGCGAAGCTGTCCATTTCGAAGCTATTGGCTGATAACCGGGCCGCGGCAAAAGCTGAACGTCGAGCCCTCAAATATCCAGAAGAGGATTAGGCGCACAATCTTGCGCTCGCCGAAACCGGCGATCGCAATGAGCTAACGGCGCGCCCTCACAGTCGGTACGAATTTACCGGGCGCCATGGGGTCAGTCGTCACCGGTACCGCGAAAGTACCGGTGAAGGATTTTTTCGGCGAAGGGTTCGCCTCCAAGGGTACGCACAATATGCGTGCCCTTCTCGGGGCGTTTCCCCCGATCCCGGGGGAAACCCTGGTCGAGTTTTCGACCGAATTAAATCAATGGTTTGCCGAGCCCTGCTGCGTCGTAGGCGTCGAGATCGCTCTCGAGCCAGAAGCGCCGCCGGCCATTCAGGTTTGGTTCCGGGAAGCCGCGCGATCGATTCGAGAGCCATCGGTCGAGAGTAGTGTCGCAGACGCAGTAGCGCCGGCAGACCGCCGCGGTATCGAGCTCACGCCGCGGTTTCGTGATCCAGGTCATGAAGTCCCCCCTGCCCTATTGTGCTGACATCACGCTGATAAGGACAAATTCGTCAACCAGAGCTGATGCGCTATCGGGAGGATTTTAAACGGTTTTCACCGATTTCCTAGAGGCCGCCCGGGTAATTGGGGCTTTCGCGGGTGATCGTGACGTCATGGGCGTGGCTTTCACGAAGTCCGGCATTGGATATGCGCACAAAAGTGGCGCGCTCGCGGAAATCTGCAAGGTCACGTCCACCCACATAACCCATAGCGGCTTTCAGGCCGCCTGCAAGCTGGTGCAGCACGCCAGCCACAGGTCCTTTGTAGGGAACCTGCCCTTCAATGCCTTCCGGAACCAGTTTCAGCGTATCGCGGACCTCGGCCTGGAAGTAGCGATCGGCCGAGCCGCGCGCCATGGCGCCGACCGAGCCCATGCCGCGGTAAGCCTTGAAGGAGCGGCCCTGGTGCAGATAGACCTCGCCCGGGCTCTCGTCGGTGCCGGCAAGCAGCGAGCCGATCATTGCTGCGCTAGCGCCCGCGGCAAGCGCCTTGGCCAGATCGCCCGAATATTTGATGCCGCCGTCGGCAATGACGCTCACGCCAGACTTATGCGCCGTCTCCACCGCCGACATGATCGCCGAAAGCTGCGGCACGCCGACGCCGGCCACGATTCTGGTTGTGCAGATCGAGCCCGGGCCGATGCCGACCTTGACGGCGTCGGCGCCGGCGTCGATCAGCGCCTGCGTGCCGTCGGCGGTGGCGACATTGCCAGCCAGGATGCGCACGGAATTGGAGAGCTTCTTCGCCCGCGCCACCGCGTCCAGCACGCGCTGCGAATGGCCGTGCGCGGTGTCGATGACGAGCAAGTCGACGCCGGCGTCGATCAGGCGCTCGGCGCGCTCGAAACCGTCGTCGCCGACACTTGTGGCGGCCGCCGCGCGCAGGCGCCCTTGGGCATCCTTGGTGGCATGCGGGTTGAGCTGCGACTTCTCGATGTCCTTGACGGTGATCAGGCCCACGCAATTGCCATTCCTGTCGACCACCACCAGCTTCTCGATGCGGTGTTTGTGGAGGAGACGCTTGGCTTCGTCCTGGTCGACATTCTCCTTGACCGTGATCAGGTTCTCACGCGTCATCAGTTCGTAGACCTTCTGCGCCGGATCGGAAGCGAAGCGCACGTCGCGGTTGGTGAGGATGCCGACGAGCCGGCCGACCGTGTGGCCGCCGGTGCCGCCATTCTCGACCACTGGAATGCCCGAAATCGAATAGGTGCGCATCAGCGCCAGCGCGTCGGCCAGCGTGGCGTCCGGGCCGATGGTGACCGGGTTCACCACCATGCCGGACTCGAATTTCTTCACCTGCCTGACCTGCTCGGCCTGCTCGGCCGGCGAGAAATTGCGGTGGATGACGCCGATGCCGCCGGCCTGCGCCATGGCGATCGCCAGCCGCGCCTCGGTGACGGTGTCCATCGCCGCCGACAGGATCGGCACGTTGAGATCGATGTCGCCTGCAATACGGGTGCGGATGTCGGTCTCGCCCGGCATGACTTCGGAATGGCCGGGCTGCAAGAGCACGTCGTCGAAGGTCAGCGCCAGCGCGCCGGTGGACGTTTCGATGATTTTTGCCATGGCCAGTCCTTTTGAATGCGGAAAAGGCGCTGGGCCGATTGGCCAGCGCCGACTCTCATCTTCCCTTTCAGGATTGGCGCTGGCTGGTAACACGTCCTGTCGCGGTTGAAAAGCCGATCGTTGCGCGAGGTGACGGCACCCGTTTCGAACCAAAGCCTTCATCGCTAGCGTTCGTAAGTATCGTCGCGTGTCCAGTTTTCGACTGCGACGACCGGCTGTTGCTCGAGCCGCGACAACAACGCTGCGCGCGAGTGGAGCAATAGTTCCTGCGTGTCGGCGGGAACGATCCGCGCCACAGGCCGCCCATTGCTGACCACGACATAGCTCTGTCCTTCACTGCCTCCACGCAGGATGAAGGAGAGTTTGCGTTCGACGTCAGCTATGGAGACGATGTCGTCCAACTCCATACAGATTGGTAGTATGACAATACGCCCGGTAGGACGACATTCCGCCGAAAAATTTGCCCTGCCAGTGGTTGCGATCCCGCAAAAGTGACAGCAATTTAATGCGACATTCGGGCCGAGGCGTGATAACCGCCCGGTCGCACCGGTTCGCCCCCAAGCCGGGCCTAGAATCGCGAAGACAAATCAGGGCGTTTCCCTTGAACCGCATCATCCCGCTCATCCTGGCGGTCGCACTTTTCATGGAGAACATGGATTCGACCGTGATCGCGACGTCGCTGCCGGCGATCGCCGTCGACATCCATACCAGCCCGATCGCGCTGAAGCTGGCGCTGACCGCCTATCTGGTGTCGCTGGCGATCTTCATTCCGATCAGCGGCTGGATGGCGGACCGGTTCGGCGCCAAGAACGTGTTTCGCGCCGCGATCGGCGTCTTCATCGCCGGCTCGGTCGCCTGCGCCTTCGCCAATTCGCTGCCGGCTTTCGTTGTGTCGCGCTTCCTGCAAGGCATGGGCGGCGCGATGATGACGCCGGTCGGCCGGCTGGTGCTGGTGCGCGCCACGCCGAAGAACGAGCTCGTCGCGGCAATGTCCTGGCTGACCGTGCCGGCGCTGGTCGGCCCGCTGGTCGGCCCACCGATCGGCGGTTTCATCACCACCTATTTCACCTGGCACTGGATCTTTCTCATCAATGTGCCGATCGGCCTGATCGGCATGTGGCTCGCCACGCGTTATCTGCCCAAGACGGAGCCTGTCCAGACGCCGCCGCTCGATTTCCCCGGCTTCGTGCTCTCGGGGCTTGCCGCTTCCGGCGTCGTGTTCGGCCTTTCCGTCGTCAGCCTGCCGGCGCTGCCGCCGATGGCGGGCTTCATCACTGTCGCCGTCGGCGTGGTCTCAGGGGTGCTCTATCTCCTCCATGCCCGGCGCGCCAGGAACCCGCTCTTGGCGCTGGAGCTGTTCCGCAACCAGGTGTTCCGATCCTCCGTGCTCGGCGGCTCGCTGTTTCGCATCGGCATCGGCGCAGTGCCGTTCCTCTTGCCGCTGATGTTCCAGATCGGCTTCGGGCTCACGCCCTTCCAGTCGGGCATGATCACTTTCGTCTCGGCGATCGGCGCCATCGGCATGAAGTTCGTCACGGCACTGCTTTTCCGCCTCGCCGGCTTCCGTCGGGTGCTGATCTGGGGCTCGCTTGTCGCGGCCGCCTCGATCGCGATCTACGGCTTGTTCACGCCGCAGACGCCTTATGCGCTGATGCTGGCGATACTTCTGGTCGGCGGCTTCATCCGCTCGATGTTCTTCACCGGCGTCAATGCGCTCTCCTATGCCGAGATCACGCCCGCCGACACCAGCAAGGCGACGCCGATCACGGCGGTTTTCCAGCAATTGTCGATCGCGCTCGGCGTTGCGCTGGCTGGCGGCATCCTCGAAGTATCGACGTCCATCCATGGCGGGCCGCTGACGCTCAGCGACTTCCACATCGCCTTCTTCATCGTGGCGGCCGTTTCGGCGGCGGCATCCATCACCTTCATGCGGCTGGCGCCGGACGCCGGCAACGCCGTCTCGGGTCACGGTCGCCTGACCACGCCGAAGACGCTGGAAACGGTGGGGACAGCGGGGAAGTAGCTCACGGCGCCGCCCTGCGTGACTTCGTCATTCCAGGGCGGAGCAAGGAGCGAAGCGACGCGCGCAGACCCTGGAATCCATGCCAGAACCAACACACGGGATTCTAGGGTCTACGCTTCGCTCCGCCCTAGAATGACGAAGTTCCAGGACCTTTGAACTCCTTCGCCAGCAGATAAAGCTCCACCGACTCCTCCCG
>NZ_VFTL01000032.1:0-80539 GCF_006439385.1 Mesorhizobium sp. B3-1-7 | reverse complement strand
GTTGCAGGACGGCAGCCGCCAGGCGTGAAGGCTGATCTCCCCCCTTGCGGGGGAGATGTCCGGCAGGACAGAGGGGGCGCGAAGGAACTCGGCGTTCAAGGCCTTCGCCCTACGCCATCGCGTGGCGATGGTTGGCCGAATAGTGACCGGTCAAATGATGCTCGAGCTGGCGTTCGATGTCGGTGAGCAGGCTTGAAGCGCCGAAGCGGAACAGGTCCGGTTCGAGCCACGGCCGGCCGAGCTCTTCCTTCATCAGCACCAGCCAGTCGAGCGACACCTTGGCGGTGGAGATGCCGCCGGCCGGCTTGAAGCCGATCAGGTAGCCGGTCTCCTCGAAATAGGCGCGGATGGCGCGCACCATGGCAAGCCCGACGGGGAGCGTGGCGTTGACGCTTTCCTTGCCGGTCGACGTCTTGATGAAGTCCGCCCCCGCCATCATCGCCACCATCGAGGCCAGCATGACGTTGCGCAGCGTGGCGAGGTCGCCGGTGCCAAGGATGACCTTGAGATGCGCATCGCCGCAGGCGGCGCGCATGGCGACGATCTCGTTGAACAGCTCGCGCCATTTGGCGCCGTAGACTAGGCCGCGCGGGATGACGACGTCGATCTCGTCGGCGCCGTCCTTCACCGAGGCTTCGATCTCCTGCAGGCGGGTCGAGAGCGGCGCAAGGCCGTGCGGGAAAGCGGTCGAGACGGCGGCGACATGGACGCCGGTGCCGCGCACGGCGTCGACCGCGGTGGCGACGAAGGGATGGTAGACGCAGACCGCCGCCGGGCGGATGGTTTCGCCTGATATGCCCAGACCCTCGACGATATCCTTGCGGAGCGGATTGATCGCCTTGGCGCAGAGCCGGCGCACGCGCTCGTCGGTATCGTTGGAGTTCAGCGTGGTGAGGTCCATGCAGGCGATGGCCCGCAGCAGCCAGGCCGCCTGGTTGTCGGCTTTGATCGAGCGCCGCTTGGTCAACGTCGCGACGCGGCGCTCCAGCGCCGAGCGGTTGACGCTGCGCACCGATTCCAGGAAGCCGAGATCGAGCTTCATGCCGGGGTTGCGGGCAATGCCGTGCTCCAGTGGCACCGGCGTGTTGGCGGCAGCGCGCGCCGGCAGCGGCATCACCTTGGACGCGCCAGCGCCTGCTTCGCGGATCGTGCTCATCTCCTGCCCTTTCACTCAGCGCCTTTGCGCTTTTATGCCTTCGTGGGTGTCATTGGGCGACAGACACGAAGATAGCCCGCGAAGCGATGCTTCACGAGTCCTTCAAAGCGTCATAGCGGAAAAAGGCCGCTCAGGCAGCAGATTTTTGACCGTATGGTCAAAACATCATGCTGGGTAGGCGCTCCCGGCGTTGGAGATTGGCGGCAACGCCCATCCCTTCGTCATACTCGGGCTTGACCGGAGTATCCATGCCGTGACCTCTGCCGCAGAGTGCAACGGTGCAGAATTCTGTAACCGCCGCAACGCCTTGGCGTAACGGCATGGATTCTAGGGTCTGCGCGCGTCGCTCCGCTCCTTGCTCCGCCCTAGAATGACGAAGCGCGAATGTCGTCGCTAATCTCAGACGCCTCCAACAGAGCTGGCGGACCGCGACGTGCCTCAGCCGACGAAGGCGCGCTCGACGACGAAGCTTGCCGGATGGCTGAGCGAGCCTTCCTGGAAGCCGAGGCTTTCGGCGAGTTCCTTGACGTCCTTCAGCATGTGCATCGAGCCGCAGATCATGATGCGGTCGGTCTCGGGATTGAGCCTGTCGATGCCGAGGTCGGAATAGAACTTGCCCGAGCCGATCAGCGCGGTGATGCGGCCCATGCGCGCCGACTCTTCCCGCGTCGTCGAATTGTAGAGTGTGACGCGGCCGCCGGTCAGCTCGCCGATCAGCGGGTCGCTTTCGAGCCCGGCCACCAGTTCCTGGCCGTAGGTAAGCTCGGCATTGTCGCGGCAGGTGTGGGTGAGGATGACCTCGTCGAACTTCTCATAGGTATCGGGGTCGCGCAGCAGGCTGGCAAAGGGCGCGATGCCGGTGCCGGTCGAGATCATGACCACGCGCTTGGCAGGCGTCAGCGCGTCGAGCACCAGCGTGCCGGTCGACTTCTGGCGCATGATGACGGTGTCGCCGACCTGGATCTTCTGCAGCTCGGAGGTCAGCGGACCGTCCGGCACCTTGATCGAGAAGAATTCGAGCTCGTCGTCCCAGGCGGGGCTGGCGACCGAATAGGCGCGGAAGATCGGCTTCTCGGCATTGGGCAGGCCGATCATGACGAATTCGCCGGAGCGGAAACGCAGCGACTGCGGGCGGGTGATGCGGAAGGAGAACAGCCGGTCGGTGTAATGCTTCACCGACACCACGGTCTCGGCGTAGACATTGGCCGGGATCGGGAACTGCAGCGGCTTCGAGCCTGCGACGTTCAACGCGGATGTCGTGTTCATTCCAACCCAACTTTCCGGCCCAGATGGAACGCACTGGGCGCCAAACTTTTTCCTGCGCGCCCGAACGGTCAGGTTCCGGCGTGCTTCTCACACACTGCCAAGCGGTAAGCTCTTGTGTCGGGAATTTATTAGTATACAAATGATCTTCAGGTCAAGATGGCAGCGTAAAACGCCTTTCCAAACCAAGGCATATCCGTAGTTCTGGCATTTCGGGTTTCGGCAATGAGTGAGAAATTTTCGGCGCCGGCTGGAAGCGTCGTTGCCGGCATCGATGTCGGCGGGACCTTCACCGATCTGCTCTTGATCGACGGCAAGGCAGGCGGCAAGGTCCATATCGCCAAGACGCCGACCACGGTGGAGAACCAGGCCTTCGGCGTGGTCGCAGCACTTGGCGCCACCGGTTTTCCGATCGACGGCATCGACCTCATCGTGCATGGCACGACGACCACCACCAATGCCGTACTGGAGCGCCGGCTGGCGCGGACCGGCATGATCACCACGCGCGGCTTTCGCGACGTGATCGAACTTGGCCGCCGAACAAGGCCGCAGGCTTATGGCATGACGGGAACTTTCGTGCCGGTCATTCCCCGCGACCTTCGGCTCGAAGTGTCGGAGCGGGTCGAGGCGTCGGGCGCCGTGCGCATTCAACTCGACGAAGCCGAGATGCGCGACGCAGTGAAAAAGCTGCTCGACGCCGGCTGCGAGTCGCTCGTCATCCATTTCCTGCACTCCTACGCCAACCCATCGCATGAGCGGCGGGCCGCCGAGATCGCGGCGGAGGTCTGGCCGAACGGCCACATCACCACCGGACATGCGTTGCTCTCGGAAGCGCGCGAGTTCGAGCGCGGCGTGACGGCGGCCGTCAACGCCTCGGTGCAGCCGATCCTGGAGCGCTATGTCGAGCGGCTGCGCGAGGAGCTTGGCACGAAGGGCTACGCCCGCGACTTCCTGATCATGAACGGCAATGGCGGCATGATCTCGGCCCGCTTCGTCACGCAGGAATCGGCCAAGACCGTGATGTCCGGCCCGGCTTCCGGCGTGATCGCCGCCGCCTATACGGGAAAACGCGCCGGCTTCGGCAACCTCGTCACCTACGACATGGGCGGCACATCGACCGACGTGGCGCTGATCCGCAACGCGGAACCCGCCGTGTCGAACGAGATCGAGATCGAATATGCGATGCCGATCCATGTGCCGATGGTGGCGGTGCACACGGTCGGCGCCGGCGGTGGCTCGATCGCGCGCGTCGACGCGGCCGGGCTGATCCAGATCGGCCCGGAAAGCGCGGGCGCCAATCCAGGCCCGATCTGCTACGGGCGCGGCGGCGTGGAACCGACCATCACCGACGCCAATCTGGTGCTCGGCCGCCTGGCGCCGAAGAAGCTGCTGGCCGTCGACAATCCGGTCACCGTCGAGCGCGTGACCTCGATCTTCGAGGACAAGATTGGCAAGCGAACGGGCCTTTCCGGCGTCGAAGCCGCCGGCGCGGTGCTGCGGCTCGGCAACATGAAGATGGCGGGCGCGATCCGCATGGTGTCGGTGTCGCGCGGCCACGACCCGCGCGATTTCGCGCTGTTCGCCTTCGGCGGCGCCGGACCGCTGCATGCGACGGCGCTCGCCCGCGAACTCGGCCTGCCCAGGGTGCTGGTGCCGGCGCGCCCCGGCATCACCAATGCGCTCGGCTGCGTCGTCGCGGATTTGCGCCACGACTTCGTCAACACCATCAACCAGCCGGTCGGTGGGCTCGATGAAGCTTCGCTTCGCGAGTTATTGGAACGGCACCGTAACGAAGGCGAGGCGCTGATCGCCAAGGAAGCGGTGAAGCCGGACGCGATCCGCGTCACGCATTCCGCCGACATGCAGTTCGTCGGCCAGACGCACATCATCAACGTGCCGCTGCCCTCCTCGTCGGTTTCACGAAAAACGCTGCAGCTTCTGTTCGAAAAGGCCTATTTCTCCCGTTTCAAGGTCGAGCTGCCGGAGATCCGCGCCAACCTCGTCAACCTCAACACCTCGGTCACCGGCGTGCGGCCGCAGATCGACCTGTCGCGGTTGATCGACCCGGCAGGCCGCGCGGCAACGCTCGAGGAAGCGCGGCGCGAGATCCGGCCGGTCTGGTACGATGGGCGCTGGTACGACACGCCGGTCTATGCGCGCGAAAAGCTGCCGCTCGACGCCGTGATCGAGGGGCCGGCGATTCTCGAACAGATGGACGCCACGACTGTGCTCGAACCCGGCGACCGGGCGCGCTCGGATGCGGACGGCAACATCATCATCGACATCGGCGAGGCCTGACAATGCCAGCGTTTGGGGCAAAACTCGACACGATCACGCTTTCGGTGCTGCAGGCTGCCCTGCAACAGGTCTGCGACGAGATGGACCTGACTTTCTCCCGCGCGGCCTTCTCGCCGGTCATCGCGGAAGCCAATGACCGCTCGGACGGCATTTATTCGGCGGTCGACGGCTCGCTGATCGCGCAAGGCAGCCAGGGCCTGCCGGTGTTCGTCGGCGTCATGCAGTATTCGACCAAGACGGTGATCGAGATGATCGCCGTTGGGCGGTGCCTGGCGCCGGATCCGGGCGACATCTACATCGTCAACGATCCCTATCTCGGCGGCACGCATCTGATGGACGTGCGCTTCGTCATGCCGGTCTATCGGAGTGGCAAGATCTTCTGCTGGCTTTCCAACACCGGCCATTGGCCGGATATCGGCGGCTCGGTGCCGGGCGGCTTTTCGGCCTCCGCCACCGCGGTCGAACAGGAAGGCTTGCGGCTGCCGCCGGTGAAACTGTTCAAGAAGGGCGCGCTCGATCCCGAGATCTATGCCATCATCTGCTCCAATATCCGGGTGGCCGACCAGCGCATCGGCGACATCCGCGCGCAGGCCGCCGCATTGCTGATCGGCCAGGACAGGCTCAATGAAATCCTGGATCGTTACGGTGACGAAACCGTCGTCGAGGCGATCGCGGAACTGCGCCGCCGCGCCGCCGAGCAGATGCGCGCCTCGATCGCCGTCATAGCGGACGGCGTTTATCGCTCGCAGGCCTTCGTCGATTCCGACGGCGTGGTGAACGAGCCGCTGACCATCGATCTCGCCGTCGAGAAGAAGGGCGACACACTGACCTTCGACTTTGCCGGCTCCTCAAAACCCTGCGCGGGGCCGATGAACAGCGTGCTGGCGACGACCTTGTCGTCCGTCTATCTCGCCATGCGCCATATCTTCCCGGAAGTGCCGATCAGCGCCGGCGCCTTCGAGCCACTCATCGTCAAACGGCCGGAAGGCACATTCCTCGACGCAAAATATCCGCGGCCCGTATCAGGCTGCGCGGCGGAAGTGTCGCAACGCATCGCTGAAGCGGTCTTCGCGGCCATGGTGCAGGCATTGCCGGAAAAGGTGACGGCGGCGCCCGCCGGCTCCAGCGGCAATTTCGCGCTCGGCGGCAACGATCCGGCGCGCGGCCGCGACTACGTCATGTACCAGATCTCCGGCGGCGGCTATGGCGGCAATGCCGGCCATGACGGACTGAGCAATGGCTGCTCGACCATCGGCATCTCGAAGTCGCCGCCGGTCGAGATCATGGAGCAGGCTTTTCCGGTGCT
Organism: Mesorhizobium sp. B3-1-7; assembly: GCF_006439385.1. NCBI lineage: Bacteria > Pseudomonadati > Pseudomonadota > Alphaproteobacteria > Hyphomicrobiales > Phyllobacteriaceae > Mesorhizobium > Mesorhizobium sp. B3-1-7. The sequence goes on along the minus strand of NZ_VFTL01000032.1, from coordinate 74,516 downwards.
CTACCGCCACTACGCGCTGCGTGAAGGCTCCGGCGGCGCGGGCAAGCATCGCGGCGGCTTCGGGCTTGCCTATGAGGTGGAGATATTGCGCGGCGAGGCGCGTGCGTCCTTCGTCATGGACCATGGCCGCTTCGGGCCGCAGGGCGCGCTCGGCGGCAAGGATGGCGCGCCAAACAGCGTGACTGTGTTCCGGAACGGCGAAGCGCATGTGCCACCGCATCTTTCCAAGGAGCAGGACATCGCGCTCAAGGCCGGCGACCGCGTGCGTGTGGGCACGCCAGGCGGCGGCGGCTATGGCGATCCGCGCGAGCGCGACCCGAAGCAGGTCGCCGAGGATGTCAGGCTTGGTTACTATACGGCCGAGCAGGCTAGGGAGATGTTCGACGCCCTTACTCCCTCCTCGCCAGCTACCTTTCAAGTATAGTGTACGCATATTACATATTGCTAATGTTATTTAGCTTTGACATTTCAAACACCAAGCAAACGGATAAGGATATATTAATCAGACAACTATAGATGGAACCCTGATAGCGTTTCGGGGGCGCATATGGGGCTATCCAGGGATTTACTTGCGGACGGACATCTGCGCGACCACGCCAGACTGCGGCATGGTCGGCTCGCGCGTTACCCTGAATTAGGCAATGTTCCGCAAAAGCTGTTTGGGCTCTGCCTGGTCTATATTACGGTGGCGGCGCTGATCTGGCCGTCGGCATATTACACGATGGCACAGATGTATTTGCCGCGGCTTTTCGTCCTTGGACCGCTCGGTTTTCTGGCCGTGGCAATCCCGGTGGCGATGGCCTTATCGCCGAAGGCTCCGCTCACATTCATCGCAATGTCGATCCGTGCCAATGGGTTGCGGGCGGCGATTATCGTGATCATGTTCATCCTGACGCTCTCCGCGTTCACGACCTACAAGGTGAACATACCCGACATAGTCCCCTTCTACTGTGACGAAGCCCTGGCCGATTTCGGCGAGCTGCTGCACGGCCAGGCGCCATGGCGCATCGTTCACGCATTCGATTCCGACCTTCTGGCGATGGTCGTGTCGGTGACCTATGCCAAGCTCTGGTTTCTCGAATGGTTCGGGTTGGTGTTTTTTGCAGCGCTGCTCGCCAACCAGCCGGTGCATCTGCGATATCTCACCGCGATGGCCCTTGTGCTTGTAGTGGTCGGAACGCTCATGGCGACGCTGTTTTCCTCCGTCGGCCCGGTCTTTTACGATGAGTTGGTGGGTGGCGATCGCTATGCGGAGCTTCTGGAAGTGCTGAAGCAGCGGCCCGGCAACGAGCACGTGCTGTCTTATTCCAGCTACCTTCTTGCCACGTACAGGACCGACATGCTGGCGCTTGGTTCCGGGATTTCCGCCATGCCCAGCATGCATGTGGCGATCGCCACGCTGAACGCGTTCTACCTTGGGCGGCTCAATCGCTGGCTCGGCATTGTGGGCTGGGCATTCGCGATCGTCATCCTGTTCGGTTCGGTGTATTCGGGCTGGCACTATGCTGTCGACGGCTACGTCTCGATGCTGGTCGTGGCCTTGATCTGGCGGCGCACCGCAAGCATCAGCGACGGCAAGCCGGATCCTTCCCGCCTGATGCAGGTCGCGCAAACGCTTTAAGCCAGCTTCGCCAGCAGCCGCAAAAAGGTTGCGGTCTCCTTGGCCGTCAGCGGCGCCAGCGTTTCCTCTGTAATCGTGCGGGCAAGCGGGATCAGACGCTCGATCGCCTCGCGGCCTTGCGGCGTCAGATTGACCAGCAGCCGCCTTTTGTCGACCTCGTGCTTGGAAACCTCGACCAGTCCCCGTGCCTTCAGCCGGTCGATGACGCCTTTCACGGTGGCGGCATCCATGGCGATCAGCGTTCCCAACTGGTTCTGCGAGGTTTCGCCGATATCGTAGAGCTTGGCGAGCGCCGCGAACTGCGGCGGCGTCAGGTCGCCGATATGCGAGGCGAAGAGCGCGACGTGGCGCTGATGCGCCTTGCGCAGGATAAAGCCGACCTGATCCTGCAGATGGTAGTTGTTCTCGTCGCCGTCTTCGGCCTCGACCAGCCGCAGCAGATTGTCCTCGCCGCTCATCTCAAACCGTCCCATGCCTTGATGTCCTGCGCCGCCAGGCCACCCATGCGGTTGTGGACGCGCGGGCCGCAGGTCATGGCGAGGCAAAACAGGATCTCGTCGGGGCGCGGGCCGTCGCTGATGCCGACTTCCATCGCATCGAAATGGCTGCGCACATAGGCGGCGTTGATGTGGCCGAGCGGCACGTCGAGCCGCGAGCCGAAGGCGCCGACCTTCTTGGCCGACGGCACGATGGCCTTGGCGTCGCCGAGCCGCTCGCGCATGGCGTAGCCGCCCGGAACGTGCCACAGCGCGCCGTGCTCCAATTCGCCGGCGGCGCCGACGATGGCGCCCTTGCCGTAGCCGTCGATCTTCTTCACGTCGCCGCCGAGCGCCGCGATCAGCCTGTCGGAGAGCAGCAGCCCGAGCGGCTTCAGGTCTTCCATCGCGCCTTGCAGGTCCTCGACATAGCGGCCGGCGAAGGGGTTCTTGACCACGGCGAGAGCCGCCGCGCGAAGGCGGGGCTCTTTCGCCACCGGGCCGCCATCGTGAAAAATCTCCTCGGTCAGAACCGCGACCTTGCGGATCGGAAAGTCAGGCATGGGCAGTTTCCTTCGCTTTATGTTTGTTGGGCGCGGCGAGCGCCACCGAACCACTGATGCGGGCCTCGCCCGCCAGAAACAGCGCCGATGCGGCGATCAGGCCGCGCCGGCGAAAATCTTCGGCGACGGCAAGGCCGTTGTCCAGCGCGCGCGCAACCTCGGCGGGCGCGAGCGCGCCGACGCTTTGCGTCACCAGCATCTCGCCGAGATCGCTGTCCGGCGCCAGGTCGCGCGCCGCGACGCGGGCGATGGCAGGATGACCGGGAAGATCGACGGCGTTGGCAATCAACGTCGCCGCCGCGTCGGCCTCGGCGCCGGTCGGGGCGAGAACGGTAACGGCGTCGGCGATCCCGAATGAAAACGACCGGCCGCGCCAGCCGCTGGTAGCGACGCCGCGCACGCCGTCCTCGGCGCGAATGGCGACGCGGTCGGCCATGCCATTCCCGGTGCCGGCGATCGCCACCGTCATCGTCTGGCCGATGCCAAGATGGAGAGCGCAGTCGCCGCCATTGTTGACGTAAGCGCGGTCGAGCCGGCGGCCGGCGAGCATTGCGCCAAGAATTTCGTCGGCTACCGAACCGGCAACGGCGGCCATCGGCGTGATAAAGCATTCCGCCAACGGCATGACGGCCGCCTCCATGCGGCGCGCTGTCGGGCCGGCGAAATCGCGCGGCGCCAGGAAGAAGGCCGGCAAGCGCAATTCGGGCAGCTCCTCGACCACCTCGATCAGGATCGTCTGAAAGCGCGCGACCGCCTGTTCGTAAGCGGCGCGGCATTCCTCCGCTTCGCCAAAGGCCTCGACGATCAGGTCGATCGGCCCATGGTTGAGATGGAGCCGCCTGCCGTCGGCAAGCCAATGCGCCTGCGGGCCGTTCATCAGCCGGCCCCGTTCGCCACGGCGCGGCGCAGTTGCGCCAACGGCGGCCAGGGGTTATCGGCCGGCGCGCCCGTGCCGCGGCGCGGATTGAGATATTCGCCGCCCTTGGCGAGGATGTCCTCGATGCTGCGGATCTCGTTCTCATAGCCGCCGAGCCGGACATAATCGTCGCGGCGCATGGTGAATTCGATCGGCGCCACCAGCGCCGGCGTCGGCACATAGCCGAAGGCGCCTTCCGGCACGCGGGTGACGTCGACCATCAGCGTGATGCCGCCGCCCGGCCAGACATAGACCGGCGCGCCGCCCACGGTCACATAGGTCTTCAACCCTTGCACCGAGCGGGTGAGATTGACCGGGTTTTCGGTGACGCCGGCGCGCAGCGAGCCGCCGGCGCCGCCGATGAACAGAACCGTGCACAGCGCCGGCTCGCAATTGTCCTCGATCAGGCCGACGGACTTTTGCAGCCGCTCGGGAAATGGCTTCTGGACCGGCTTCAGCTGGTCGTCCAGCTCGTAATAGGCGAACTGCTCGCCGGTGGTCGAGACCATCAGCAGCGACAGGCCGGGACGCGCGCCCTTCTTGGCGTTCCAATCGCCGAGGATCGACAGCGGATCGGAAATCGTGGTGCCGCCCCAACCGAGGCCGGGCTCGGACACCTTGAAATAGCGGCCGGGGGTCGAACGACGGCCGATGATCTTTATCCCGGTATCCTCCCAGCCCAGCACCTTGCCGGCCTGGTGCTCGGAGACGACGCCGGTGATGTGGTCGTCGACCACCACCACCTCGTCGACGAGGCCGCGCCATTGCGTGGCGAACATGCCGATGGTCGCCGAGCCGCAGCCGACGCGCATGCGGTGCTCGACCTTGCCGTCGATGACCGGCGCCTTGCCGGCCTCGACGATGACCGTCGCGCCGCCGTCGATGGTGAGCTCGACGGGCTTGCGGTTGCAGAGATTGAGCAGCGCGTCGCAGGTGGCGCGTCCTTCTGCCTTCGAGCCGCCGGTCAAATGATGGACGCCGCCGAGCGACAGCATTTGCGAGCCGTATTCGCCCGTCGTGACATGGCCGATCGCCTCGCCTTCGGAGCGCACCGTCGCCGTTTCGTCGCCGATGTGGCGGTCGGTGTCGATCTTCACCTTGACGCCGCAATAGGAGAAGATGCCTTCGGTGACAACAGTGACGAGATCGACGCCTTCGACTTCCTGGCTGACGATGAAGGGCGCCGGCTTATAGTCCGGATAGGTGGTGCCGGCGCCGATGGCGGTGACGAAGCGCTGCCCTCTGTTGACCAGTTCGCCGTTCCACGCCTCGCCTTCGGCCACGAAAGGCACGACCGCGCCACCGGTCTCGGCCGCGTGGTCGAGGATGGTCAGCGGATCCATGCGCACGATGCGGCCGCCGACATTGCCGTAGCGGTCGCAGGCGCCGGTGCGGCCGTCGGCGATGTAGCACATAACGGGGCAGGCATCGCAGCGGATCTTCTCCGCCACCTGCTTCTCGCCGGGATCATGGGTTTCGAAACGTTCGGCAAGCTCGCTCATCGGCGGGCCTCCTTGTCGCGGATCGCCGCCAGGATGCGGCTCGGCGTCGCCGGCACCTTGGCGACCAGGACGCCGGTGGCATGGCGGATGGCGTTGAGGATCGCCGGCGCCGTCGGGATCAGCACATGCTCACCCAGGCCCTTGGCGCCGAATGGTCCTTCCGGGTCAGGAACCTCGACCAGAATATGCTCGACCGGCGGCACGTCGCCGATGGTCGGGATGAGGTAATCGTGCAAATTCTCGGTGCGGCCGGGGATGTATTCCTCCATCAGCGCCATGCCGATGCCCTGCGCGATGCCGCCCTCGATCTGGCCCTCGACCAGCAAGGGATTGATCGCCTTGCCGACATCATGCGCGGCGGTGATCTTGATCAGCTTCACGGTGCCGAGCTTCAGATCGACCTCGAGCTCGGCGATCTGCGCGCCATAGCCATAGACCGCGTAAGGCTTACCCTGGCCCTTGGCATCGAGCGGCAGCGTCGGCGGGTCGTAGGTTTCCTCGGCGACGAACACCAGGCCGTCGGCATCGGCCTTGAGCGCCGACAGATCGATGCGCCGCGCGGCATCGCCTTCGCGGATGGAGATGCTGGAATCGTCGAGCGCGATCGTCGCCTGGCCGGAGACATTGGCGAAGCGCAGGATTTTCTCGCGCAATGCGCGGCCTGCCTTCTCCGCCGCCTTGCCGGTGACAAAAGTCTGGCGCGAGGCCGATGTCTTGCCAGCGTCGGGCGTGATCCCGGTATCGGCGCTCTTCAGCTTGAACCTGCCCAGCGGCAGGCCGAGCGCGTCGGCGCAGATCTGCGTGATGACCGTGTTGGAGCCCTGGCCGATATCGACCGCGCCCTGGTGCAGGACGACGTCGCCGGAGGCCGTGATGCCGACCTTGATGGTCGAAGGATTGGGCAGCGAGGTGTTGCCGCAGCCATACCAGCAGGAGGCGACGCCGACGCCGCGCTTGCTTGCGGCATGGATCGCATTGAACGCCTCCGCGTCCGCCAGCGCGCGAGACCAATGCGGCTGAAGCTGCTCCAGGCATTCGCCGATGCCGACGCCCGACTCGAGGCGCTGGCCGGTGACCGTTTCGCAGCCGTCACGCAGGCAATTCCTTAGCCGGAAGTCCAGCCGATCGATGCCCAGCTTGCCGGCAAGCTCGTCATAGAGCGTCTCCTGCATGATCGTCGACTGGGGGACGCCGAAGCCGCGGAAGGCCCCCGCGATCGGGCCGTTGGTGTGGATGGCATAGCCGGCCGCCCGGTAGTTCGGCGTGAGATAGGGGCCGGAGGCGTGCACCGGCACGCGGTTGGCGACCGTCGGCCCCCAGCTGGCATAGGCGCCGGTGTTGAAATCGCCCTCGAAGACCATGCCGGTGACGCGGCCTTCGGCATCGGCGCCGATGGTCGCCTTCATCTCGGCCGGATGGCGCTTGGTGGTCGACATCATCGATTCGTTGCGCGTGTAGGCGAGCGCCGCCGGCCGTCCCGTCTTCATCGCCACAAGGCCGATGAGAGGTTGCAGCGAGACATCGAGTTTCGAGCCGAAGCCGCCGCCGGTGGCGGTTGGAACGATGCGCACCTTGTCGACGGCAAGGCCGAGCACCTTGGCCGTCTCGTCGCGGTCCATGTAGGGCGCCTGGGTACAAGCGACGACGACCAGCGTGTCGCCGTCCACATAAGCATAGCCGGCTTCCGGCTCGATATAGGCGTGCTCGACAAAAGAGGTCTCGATGGCGCCCGACACGGTGGCAGCGGAAGCAGCCAGCGCTCCCTCAGGATCGCCGCGTTCGACCAGGCCGGAGGTGAGCAGGTTCGCCGGCCGGTGGCCGTGGATCAGCGCGGCACCCTCGGCCTTCGCCTCGGCGGGCTGCAGCATATGCGGCAGTTCCGCCCATCCGATCGGAAAATCCGTCAGGTCGAGATCGAGGATCGCCTCGCGCTCGCCCGCCACCAGCGCCACGGCCTCGCCGCGCAGACGGACAAAACCCTCGGCCAACGCCGGCTGGTCGGCGAAGGGACCGATGGCGCCGAAGCAGTTGTGGCCCGGGATATCGGCCGCCGTGAAGACGCCGGCAATGCCGGGATGCGCTTTCGTCCAGGCATCGAGATCACCGAAGCTGAAGCGGGCACGATAGTGCGGCGAGCGCACCACAAGCACCGACAATGCGTCGGCCGGAAAGGAGTCTCCACCGAACATCTCGTCGCCCGTGACTTTCGGCACGCCGTCGAGACGGATGGGAGAGGCGCCGACGGCGTGGCCCACTTCCGGGAGGCGAAGATCGATCCCGTTCATATGCCGCGAGGCGCCCATCACCGCCGCGACGATCTTCCTGTAGCCGGTGCAGCGGCAGAGCACGCCGCCCAGCGCATCCTGCGTCTCGGCCTCGCTTGGCGTGGGGTTGCGTTCCAAAAGCGCGGTGGCCGCGACCAACAGGCCGGGCGTGCAGATGCCGCATTGCGCGGCGCCGTGTTCGAGGAACGAGGCCTGCAAGGCGGACAGCCGGCCATTGGCAAGGCCTTCGACGGTGGTGACGGAAGCGCCGACCACGGAGGCCGCCGGCATCAGGCAGGCGCAAACCGGATTGCCGTCGACCAGCACGGTGCAGGCGCCGCAATCGCCGGCATCGCAGCCGACCTTGGTGCCGGTCAGCCGCAACTCGTCGCGCAAGACCTGCGACAGCCGCCTGACCGGCGGCACGGATACGCCGACAGCCGCGCCGTTGACCTCGAAGGCAATCTCGGCGCGTTCCATGCCGGACTGGGTCATGCCAGGCTGGGCCATACTCATGCGGCCACCTTGCCTTGGTCGAGCCCGATTGCGGCGCGCACCGCGCGGACGACGACCTCGCGCGCCGCGTCCTGCCGATACTCGGCGCTGCCGCGCACATCGGCGATCGGCGACAGTTCATCGATCGGCGCGGACAGCACCGTGTCCGCAAGGGCAGAAGTGACTGGCTGCCCGCGCAACGCCGCCTCGACGCCGGCGAGACGACGGGCAACGGCAGAACAGGAGCCGACGGCGATCGCCGCATCGGCAATCACACCGCCCTCGACCACAAGTCGGGCTGCCGCCATGGCGATCGAGATGACGAGGTAGCGCCGGGCGCCGAGCTTGACGAAAGCCGAGGCGCCGACGGCGGAGCGCTTCGGCACGCGAATGGCGGTGACCATCTCGCCCGCCTGCAGGGCGGTGCGGCGATTGCCGAGGATGAATTCACCGAGCGGAAGATGGCGGACGGCTTTGACCGAGCGCAGTTCGACGTCGGCTTCGAGCGCCAGCAATGCCGGCACGCCGTCGGCCGCAGGCGACGCGTTGCAGAGATTGCCGGCCACCGAGGCGACATTCTGGATTTGGACCGAGCCGACCTCGCGCGCGGCGGCCTTCAGCGCGTCGAACGCCGTCGGCAGCGGATGGCGCACGATGTCGGTCCAGGTGGTGCGGGCGCCGATCCGCCAATGATCGTCGGCCTCGGCGATGCCGCGCAGTTGGGCGAGACCATTGATGTCGAGGATGTTGTCGCGGAAGGGTTTGGCGCCCTGCGTCGGATAGAAATCGGTGCCGCCGGCCAGAATGCGCCAGCGATCCTCGCCAAGCAAAGCGAGCGCCTCGTCGACCGTGGTGGGTTTCGCGTAACGGATCACGCTCTGCCTTCCAGACAATTGGGCCTTCCCGAAAAGGGGCCTTCCCCTGGCCCTCCGAAGTGCCTGCTTCGGGTCTTCCCGCCGGCATGCGTACCGGTCAAATTTCATTCGTATGCAAATGATATCAGGCCGGCGGCAATTGTCAAAGCCAGAGTTGGCGCCGCGAACACCTGAACGCGATTGTTATGGCGCCGGAGGTTGACGCCGCCGGCCATCTGGTCAAGGTTCCGTGTCCGGTCGCGTCAGCGGCTTTTGGACTGGAGCCCCCAAGCTGAAACGAGAGGGAACCGCATGGCCGAAGAAGCGCTCATCGTCATCGACCTGCAGAATGATTTTTGCCCCGGCGGCGCGCTGGCGGTTGCCGGCGGCGACGAGATCGTGCCTTTGGTCAACGACCTGATCCGGCGCAGCGAGCATGTGATCCTGACTCAGGACTGGCACCCCGCCGGCCATTCGAGCTTCGCCTCCAGCCATCCCGGCAAGCAGGCTTTCGAAACCATGGAGATGCCCTATGGGCCGCAGACGCTTTGGCCGGACCATTGCATCCAGGGCAGTCTCGGTTCCGATTTCCATTCCGGGCTCGCCTGGACCAAGGCCGAGCTGGTGATCCGCAAGGGGTTCCGCACCGCGATCGACTCCTACTCGGCCTTCTTCGAGAACGACCATACGACGCCGACCGGCCTTGCCGGCTACCTGAAGGAGCGCAGTATCGACACGATCACGCTTGTCGGGCTTGCTACGGATTTCTGCGTCGCCTTCTCCGCCCTCGACGCGGTGAAGCAAGGATTCAAGACGACGGTGCGGCTCGACGCCTGCCGCGGCATCGACCTCAACGGCTCCGTCGAGGCGATGCTGGGGCGGATGCGCGAGGCCGGCGTGACGCTCGACGATCATCTGTCGGACTGACCGGACTGTGGGGAAGGTCCCCCTCACCCGGATTGCCAGCCGAATTGCGAAGGGCAATTCGGGGCAATCCGACCTCTCCCCGAGGGGAGAGGAGGTCGCCGGTATGCGCCGCCGGATTGCGGGTTCCCCCTTCTCCCCTTGTGGGAGAGGGTGTCGCCGAAGGCGACGGATGAGGGAGCTTTTTCCATATTTCACCGCGCTCGCCATCGCGATGCTGTTTCCAGCACAGGCGCTGGCCGCCGAAATCCACGAACTGCCCGGCGCCGCGATGTCGCTGTGGTGGGGCCTGCCCTTTGCCGGCCTGCTCTTGTCGATCGCGACCGGGCCGCTGCTCTTCCCGCATGTGTGGGAACATCACTACGGCAAGATCGCCGCTGCCTGGGCCGTGCTGGCGGTCGTGCCGCTGGCGGTGGCCTTCGGCCTTGCTTCGGCAGGCGACGCGGTGCTGCACACGCTGCTTACCGAATATCTGTCCTTCATCATCCTGTTGTTCGCGCTCTACACGATTTCGGGCGGCATCCTGCTTGCCGGCAACATCCACGGCACCCCGCTGGTCAACGCCGGGCTGCTGCTGATCGGCGCGATGCTCGCCTCGGTCATCGGCACGACCGGCGCTTCGATGATCCTGATCCGGCCGATGCTGCGCGCCAATGACAACCGGCCGTTCAACGCTCATGTGGTGATCTTCTTCATCTTCCTGGTTTCCAACATCGGCGGCTCGCTGACGCCGCTCGGCGATCCGCCTTTGTTCGTCGGCTTCCTGCGCGGCGTCGACTTCTTCTGGACGACCGCAAATCTGTGGCGGGAGACGTTGTTCGTCGGCGGTGTCGTGCTCGCCGTGTTCCTGGCGATCGACATCATCCTGCATCGCCGCGAGGGCGGCATGCCGAAGATCAAGGATCCCACTCCGGACACGAAGGTGCGTCTGCGCGGCCTGGCCAACCTGCCGCTGCTTGCAGGCGTCATCGGCGCCATCCTGCTTTCGGCCGCGTGGAAGCCCGGCGTCAGCTTTTCCGTCCTGGGCGTCAGCATGGAGCTGCAGAACCTCGCGCGCGACGCCATCATCCTGGCGCTGGCGTGGCTGTCACTTCGCGTCTCGTACAAGAGCCACAGGGAGGCGAACGGTTTCACCTGGGGGCCGATCGCCGAAGTGGCGAAATTGTTTGCCGGCATTTTCGTCTGCATCGTGCCGGTCATCGCCATCCTGCGGGCCGGCCATGACGGTGCCCTGGCGCCGCTGGTCGCGCTGGTCACGTCGGCGGATGGCCAGCCTAACAACCTTGCCTATTTCTGGCTGACCGGGGGGCTGTCGTCCTTCCTCGACAACGCGCCGACCTATCTGGTGTTCTTCGAGCTTGCCGGCGGCGATGCCAGGCACCTGATGACCGAGGCTGCCTCGACGCTCGCCGCGATCTCGGCGGGCGCGGTGTTCATGGGTGCCAACACCTATATCGGCAATGCGCCGAACTTCATGGTCTTCGCCATCGCCAGGCGTCGCGGCTTCAAGATGCCCGGCTTCTTCGGCTACATGGCGTGGTCGGGTGCGGTGCTGATCCCGACGTTCTTGATCGCCGGGTTTTTGTTTTTCCGATGAGCTGAGCTGCTCAATTTTCACCGTCTGCGCCGCCCCCTCATCTGGCTGCCGCCATCGTCTCCCGTGAACGGGGAGAAGGGAGATGGCATCGCCGATTTCGCCAATCGCCGACGTTGCAGAGTGGGCACCAGGGCCGCGGCCAGCTTCTTTCTTCCCGCTCACGGGGAGGAATGCCCGGTTCCCCCTCCGTAGCTGCAGCGGAGGATGACAGGGTAATGAGGGGCAGCGCGACCGTCGGGAAATCTTGGCATCGGCACCGATTTCAGTGCTTTATCCCACCCCTACATATCGCCGAACCGCCGAGGGATCCGCCCGCAATGCCTCGACATCGACTGTCTCGCGGTTGCGGCCGTTCTCGATGAATGAGACGCGGTCGGCGACCGAGAGCACCGCGTCGACGCGCTGCTCGACCAGGATCGTCGAGACGCCAAGATCGCGCAGCTTCGCCACCGTCTCGCGGATCTTGGCGATCATCGACGGCATCAGCCCTTCGGTCGGCTCGTCGAGCAAAAGCACCTGCGGTTCGAGGCAGAGCGCCCGGGCCATCGCCAGCATCTGCTGCTCGCCCCCGGAGAGCGTGCCGGAGCGCTGCCTCAGCCGCTCCCTGAGCAACGGGAAGAGATCGAGCACACTCTCGCGGGTTTGCTTGCCCTTGCCGCGCGCCATCAGGCCGATCTCGATGTTTTCCGCCACCGTCATCTCGGCGAACAATCGCCTACCCTGCGGCACATAGGCGACGCCGGCCTTCGGCACGTCATGCGCGGCGAGCCCGGTCAATTCCTTGCCGTCCAGTTTGATCGAGCCGCCGGCCGCCGGGACCAGGCCCATGATCGCCTTCAGCGTCGTCGTCTTGCCGGCGCCGTTGCGGCCGAACAGGCAAAGCACCTCGCCCTTGTTGAGGGCGAGATCGAGGCCGTAGAGCACCTGCACCTCGCCATAGAGGCAGTCGAGGCCGGAAATGGTGAGCAATCCCGTGTCAGCCATGGGTCGCTCCGAGATAGGCGTCCTGCACCTCGGCGTTGGCGCGGATCTGCTCCGGCGTGCCTTCGGCGAGGATCTTTCCCGAATTGAAGACGGTGATGCGGTCGGCAAGCTGCATGACCACCGGCATGTTGTGCTCGATCAGAAGCACCGTTGCGTCCTTGGCGATCTCGCGCACCAGCGTGATGAAATTGTCGATCTCGGCGTCGGCCAGGCCTTGCGTCGGCTCGTCGAGGATGAGCAGGCGCGGCTTCAGCGCCAGGCCCATCGCGACTTCGAGCAGACGCTGGTGGCCATAGGAAAGCTGTCCGGCCAGCGTGCCGGCGCGGTTGGCCAGGCCGGTGCGCTCCAGCGCCGACATCACGCCGGCCCTGACCGCGCCCCTGGAGCGGCCATCCGTCAGCGTGCGCTGCACCGGCAACGCGACATTGTCGAAGGCGGTGAGGTTGGCAAAGACGCTGGTGATCTGAAAGGTGTAGGCGACGCCGAGGCGGACCCTGGCATAGGCCGGCAGGCTGGTGATGTCGCTACCGTCGAAGACGATCATGCCCGACGACGGCTGGATGCGGCCCGAGAGCAGGCTGACGAAAGTGGTCTTGCCGGCGCCGTTGGGTCCGATGATGGCGCGGATCTCGCCCGGCATCAGCGCGAAGTCGACGCCGTCGACGGCGCGAAGACCGCCGAAATTGCGCGACAGGCCCTTGGTGGTCAGCAGCGGCATCATGGCAGCCACCCCAGCCAGCGCTGGCGGATGCTGCCCATAATGCCCTTCGGAGCAAACAGGACGAGCAGGATGAGCGCCACGCCGACGATCAGGAGATAGGCGGAGGTGAAGCCGCTGGTAATGTCGGTGACGTAATACATGAACAGCGTGCCGATGAGCGGCCCGAGCGTGGTCGCGGCACCCCCCAGCAGCACCCAGAGCAGCGGCAGGATCGAATATTGGACGCCGGCGAAGCTCGATCCGACATAACCGAACAGCAGCGCATAGGCGGCGCCCGACGCCGCGCAGATGGCGCCTGAGGTCACGACGGCCGCGAGCTTGTTGGCGACCGTGTCATAGCCCAGCATCTTTGTCCGCTCCTCGTTCTCGCGGATGGCGACCAGGACACGGCCGAAGCGGGAGCGGACGACGGCAAGGGTGATGAGCAGCACGACCGCGAACAGCGCCAGCGCGCTCATGTAACGAACGGTCGGATCGGTCAGGTCGAAAGAGGTGCCGCCGATCGAAAACACCCGCGATGCCTGCTGAATGACCAGGCCCTGGTCGCCGCCGGTCCAGGCGGCGAAATAGAGGATGAGCAGGTAGAAAATCTGGGCGAACATCATGGTGACGATCATGAACGCCACACCCGAGGTGCGCAGCGCCAGCAGGCCGATGACCAGAGCGAGCAGCGCGCCGCAGACGACTCCGGCAACGAAGGCTTCGGGTACACCCCAGCCGAGATGATAGACGGTCAAGCCCGCGCCGTAGAGGCCGGCCGAGAAGAACATGGCGTGGCCGAGGCTGAGCAGGCCGACATAGCCGAAGAGCAGATTGTAGCCCATGGCGAAGACGGCCAGCGTCATGATGCGGGCGAACAGGCCCTGGTGATAGTCCGGCAGGATGAAGTTCAGCGCGAAGAGAAGCGCGATGACGCCGATATGCAGGGCGTAGGCCTTTGCCGGCGAAGCATCCCTCATCGCGGCGTGGTCCCGAACAGGCCCTGCGGCCGGAACACCAGCACCATGGCGACCACCAGCGTGGCGATGATCTTGGCGAGCGTCGGCGAGAAGAACATCGAGATGATGCCGTCGGAGAGGCCGATCAGGACGGCGGCGACCACGGTGCCGCGCAGCGAGCCGAGTCCGCCGATGATGACGACGATGAAGGAAAGCAGCAGCGGATCCTGCCCCATCAGGTAATGCGCCTGGCTGATCGGCACGATCAGCACCGCGGCGATCGCCGCCAGCATGGCGCCGACGGCGAAGACGCCGGCATAGACGCGCTCGACCGGGATGCCGAAGGCCTGCGCCGTCTCGCGGTCATATTGGGTGGCGCGCATGATCAGGCCGATCTTCGTTCGCGTCAGCACCAGCCAGGTGATCACCAGCAGGATGGCGGAAGCGGCAACCACGGAGAGCTTGTAGCCGGAATAGCCGAACCACGGCAAAAGGATGCGGTAGCTGAAGGGCGGCTCGACCGGTCGCGCCTCGGGGCCATAGAAGGTCAACGCCAGTTGCTGGATGATGTAGAGCATGCCGATGGTAGCGACGATGGTGCCTTCGGGATTGTAGTTGAGCCGGCGCAGCACCAGGCGTTCGGCGACGAGCGCAACCAGCCCGACCAGCACGGGCGCGATCACCAGCGCGGCCACGAAACCGATCGCCGGGTGGCCCGAGATCGCCGTCGAGACCGCCCACGCCAGCACCGCGCCCAGCATGAAGAACTCGCCATGGGCGACGTTGACGACGCGCATGACGCCGAACACCAGCGAAAGGCCGAGCGCCGTCAGCGCCAATACGGCGGAGGTGACGAGACCTTCGAGGGCGGCGAGGAGGAGATGGGGTCCGAAGTGCATATGCTAAGCACCAACGGATGCGCGAGGCACCCCCCTCCGCCCTGCCGTGCATCTCCCCCTCAAGGGGGGAGATTGGCCTTCACCTAAGGCTTCGCCAATCGCCAAAGGAAGAAAATAGGCGCTGCCGCACGAACTGCTGATCTCCCCCCTTGCGGGGGAGATGGCCGGCAGGCCAGAGGGGGGTGCCTTGGCGCTCACGTGTGCAGGAGCAGCTAAGCTCACAGCGCCTGCGTCGTGTAGTCCCCTTCGGGCTCGTAGAGGCCCTCCTCGATCTTGGTCTTGTGCACGACCTTGAGCTTGCCGCCTTCGACCTTGGAGATGTTCTGGATGCCGAAGCACTGGTGGATCTTGCCGTTGAAGGTCTTTGGACCCTGCGGATGCTCCGGCCCCTCGGCGAATTCCTTCAGCGCCTCGGTCGCCTCGACCAGCTTGGCGCGGTCCTCCGGTCCCTTGTAGCCGGCATCTTCCATCGCCTTCTTGACGACATAGAGCGTTTCCCAGCAGCCGAACATGTGGGCGGCGGTGGAGACGTCCTTGGGGTCGCCGACGGCGGCGCCATTGTCGTCGATGCCGACGGCGGCGCGATAGGCCTTCTGCGCGGCCGAGTCATCGGCCTGCGCGTAACGCGGCGAGCCCTCCCAGAAATGGCTGCCGTCGAGGAATTCGAGGCCAGGGCTGTTGATGTCGACGGCCTCGAGCGAATCGATGAAGCCGAAGAGCTGCGGCCGCTGCGAGCCGTAGAACTCGCCAAGCTCCTTGACGAAGGTGAGCACGGCCGGGCCGACCATGACATGATAGATCACCTCGGTCTCGGCCGGGATCTGCGGGAAGTATTTGGTGAAGGAGCTTTCCGTCGGCGGGATGGCGATCTGCGCAATCACGTCGGCGCCCTGCGCCTTCAGCGCCGGCGGCAGGTAGTCGCGATGGTCGTAGCCGAAGGCGAAGTCGGGGAAGATCTGCGTCACCTTCTTGCCGGCATTGGCGGCGATCCACGGCGCCATCGACTGGATTTGGCTTTTCACGTCGGTGATGCCGGGCTGGAAGACGTAGCGGTTGAGCTTGGTCGAGGCGACGTGATGACCTTCGCTGACCACGAAATAGGGGATCTTGTTTTCCCCGGCGGCGGGCGCCGAGCCGATCACGACATGCGAGAACAAAGTGCCGAAGACGATGTCGGTCTTGTGCTGCTTGGCGAACTTGGCCACCACCTCGGCGCCGCGGGCGGGGTCGGTGCCGTCATCCTCGATGACCAGCTCGACCTGGCGGCCGCCGATGCCGCCGGCATCGTTGATAGCCTTGACGGCGGCGGCGCTGGTCTTCTCGTACCAGCGGCCATAGGCGGCGCCGATGCCGGTGCGGTGCGACTGGAAGCCTATTCTGATCGGCGCCGAGCTCTGCGCCTGGCTGTAGCGGACGAAGCCGGGCGCCAGCGCCAGGCCGGCGCCGGCGGCGATGCCCTTCAGCGCGGTGCGGCGGGATAGTGTGGTTTTCGAGAGGTCGAAAAATCCGTTCTTGTCGGCCATGTCGGTTCCCCTGTTTTTTCAGTCTTGACCAGCGATAAGGCGCCTAAACCATCCCGTTCCCGAGGATGGGAAAATTGCATGTGTACAAACTAAATCACCAAAGCTTTGGCCTGGCAAGCGAGCTTTACCCAACGGCATTGGAGCGCGCCCTTGTGTCATCCGGCGGTCGGCGTGGCAAGCAACCACAGGCCGAAGATCGTGTAGGCGATCATCAACAGTGTGAGCGGGAGCTGGCTGAGCGCGGCTCGCGATGGCTGCGGGTGGAGACGCCAGGCAAGGCCATGCGCGACGAGCACGGCCAGCACATGGCCGGCGATGATGACGCCTGCCTGAAGATTCCATAGCCACCAGGCCGACTGAGCGCCGGCGACGACGCCTGCCTCGACCATCATGTCGGCGGTGCCGAACAGGTTCCAGCCGAGCGCGAAGGGATCGGAGAGAGCGACCAGGGCGTACTGGCCGTCAACCAGCAGCACGGTGAGGTAATGTGCGATGTGGTAGGCAAGCGCGATCGGCACGATCGACCAGACCAGCAGGCCGGCGGCTTTTCCGAACGATTGCGCATCGGCGGCGAGGCGTTGGCCGAGAAAGACGGCCAGCGCGAACGCCGCCGCAAGCAGGATGAAGGTTAGGACGAGGCCAAAGCTGCCGATGCCGATCAACGCGGTGCGGCCGGGAAATTCCAGCGGGTTGATGCCGAACTGAGCGAGCCAGAAGAAGGTTTTCGACAGGCCGTCAAAGGATACTGAGGACAGGGCCAGGAGGAGAAAGGCGGTGCCGCTCAGTGGCAGCGGCTCAGCGGCGAGCAGCTTGGCGCCGGGCCAGCAGAGTCTCAGCCGGCCTTCGAGGCGCTCGACAGGCGCGAAGCGCGCGACCATCGAGAAAAAGACGCTCAGGAACTCGCCGCGCTGGCTCCAGCCGTCGTAGCCAAAGATGAGCATGGCGACGAAGCTGACCAGCCAGTAGATGCCGGCGGCGCATGCCAGCCGCGCGGGATCGTCTGGCGCGGGATCGATCAGCTCGAACCAAGCGAAGGCGAGGAACAGCGCGAAGGCTGGCCAGTAGCCGAGCCATGACGGCAGGCGTGACCGCTTTGCATCGCCCGCATGAATGCCGAAGACGCGAGAGGCGACGCGCCAAGGCCCGTACCACGGGTTGAGCCACGCCCAGAGGTCGCCGAGCACGCCCTGCAGCAGCGTGAATCCGGCCCAAAGCAGCGTCCAGACCACCAGCGGCAGCGGGTTTGAGAGCGGGTCCCGGCTACCGAAAAGGCCGGCGGCGATGAGAAGTGCGAAGCCGGCAAAGGAAATCAGGCTGACGATGGCGCGCGGGCGGTGGCTGAAGGTGAGGAGCGACAGACGCTTGCGCCAGAAATTGTCGAGGGCGGCGGGCGGCAGCAGCGCCAGGACGAGGAAGCTGACGGCCACGGCAAGCGCGCCGCCGGCGAGGTAGTAGCCGGTGGGTAGCAGCAGGACATGGCCACGGTCGGAGGCGTGGGCGAAGGCTGGGGTGGGGAGGAGGGCAAAGGCGAGCGCCTTAATGGCCAGTCTGCAGCGATGGCGCTCTACGGCGCCCCCCTCTGTCCTGCCGGACATCTCCCCCACAAGGGGGGAGATCAGCAGCTCGGGCGCTCGGCGCTCTTCTTGCTTCGTCGGTGATTGGCGAAAGC
The DNA here is from genome assembly GCF_006439385.1 of Mesorhizobium sp. B3-1-7. Lineage (NCBI taxonomy): Bacteria > Pseudomonadati > Pseudomonadota > Alphaproteobacteria > Hyphomicrobiales > Phyllobacteriaceae > Mesorhizobium > Mesorhizobium sp. B3-1-7. Next base: position 56,570 of record NZ_VFTL01000032.1, on the reverse strand, counting down.
GAAGGTGACGTCTAATCTCCCCACTTGTGGGGGAGATGTCCGGTAGGACAGAGGGGGGCGCGAAGGAACTCGGCTTATCCAGGAATTCCATTCGTCCGGGCCTTGAGCCTCTACACCTTCACCAACTGCTCCACCCGGCCCTTCTCGCCGAAAATCCTCAGATACCTTTTGATCTCCTTCTCATCCCCCGTCGCCTTGGCGGGGTTGTCGGAGAGCTTCACCGCCGGGCGGCCATTGGCTTCGGTGACCTTGCAGACCAGCGATATCGCATCGAGGCTGTCGGTCTCCGTCGGGGCGCAGCCTTCGAAATCATTGGTGAGGTTGGTGCCCCAGCCGAAGGACATGCGCACCTTGCCGCGGAAATGCCTGTAGGTCTCCTCGATGGTCTCGACCTCCAGACCGTCGGAGAAGATGAGCAGCTTCTGCTTGGGGTCCTTGCCCTTCTTGCGCCACCAGTCGATGATTTTTTCGCCGCCCTCGATCGGCGGGGCGCTGTCGGGGCGGAAGCCGGTCCAGTCGGCGACCCAGTCCGGCGCGTCTCGCAGGAAGGAATCCGTGCCGAAGGCGTCGGGGAGCACGATCAGGAGATTGCCGCCATAATAGCGCTGCCAGTCCTGCAGCACCTTGTAGGGCGCCTCGCGCAGCTCTTCCTCGGAATTGGCCAGCGCGGCGAAGACCATCGGCAGCTCATGCGCGTTGGTGCCCAAAGCTTCGAGGTCGTTGTCCATGGCCAGAAGCACGTTGGAAGTACCGGTGAAGGCATCGCCGATGCCTTCCTTCAGCGCCTCGACGCACCAGCGCTGCCACAGGAAGGAGTGGCGGCGTCTTGTGCCGAAGTCGGAAATGCGGATGCCGGGCAGCGCTTTCAGCCGCTCGGTCTTGGCCCACATCTTGGCCTTGGCGCGGGCGTAAAGCACATCGAGCGCGAACGGCCCGTAGGAGCGCATCGCCGCGCGGGAGCGCAACTCGTTGATGATGGCCAAGGCCGGGATTTCCCAGAGCGTGGTGTACATCCAGGGACCGGGGAAGGAGAGCTCGTACTGCCCGTCACGCCTGGAAAGCTCGTAGTCGGGCAGGCGGAAATTCTCCAGCCAGGCCAGGAATTCCGGCTCGAAGATCTGCTTGCGACCATAGAAATTGTTGCCGCCCAGCCAGATCATCTCCTTCTTGGAAAAACGCAAGGTGCGGGCATGGTCGAGCTGGTCGCGCAATTCGCCTTCGTCGATCTCGTCGGCCAGGCGAACCGAGGTGGTGCGGTTGATCAGGGAGAAGGTGGCGTCGACCTTGGGATACATGCCCCAGATCATCTGCAGCATCAGGAGCTTGTAGAAGTCGGTGTCCAGCAGGCTGCGGACGATCGGGTCGAGCTTCCAGGTGTGGTTGTAGACGCGCCGCGCTATATCGGTTTTTGCCATGTCTCAATGCGCTTTCGTTGCTCGCTAGATCAGGATGACGTTTCGTTGAATCGCCATCCTGATCTAACTTTTTTGTTGAGCATGATCTTTTCCGAAAACCGGTTCCCACTTTTCGGGATCATGCTCTAGCCGCGGGAATGCCTCTTAGCACTGTATTTTCGAACGCGCTTGCTGCTTTGCAAGCTGGCCCGACAAAAAGCAGCTATGCAAGTCCAACCATCAAGACGCCGCGCCGGAGCATTTCCATACGGAGGCTACGGCGAAGTCGCCGAGCCTAACCGCTTCACACTTTTCCTGGAATTGCTCTAGCCCCGATCACCTTCAGGGCGGGGCGTTTCCTGCGGCTGGGCACGCGGCCGGCCACCGGCGCGTCGGCCCGGCCCTCATCCTGCTCCTTCTCGGCGAACAGCCAGTCGATGAAGAGCTGGACGATCGGCGCCGAGCGCATTTCGTTGCGGCAGACGACGTAGAAATCATCGACCGCCGGCACCGACAAGGTAAAAGGCGCGACGAGCATGCCCCTGGCCAGCAAGGCGCGCGCGGTGACGGAATCGCCGAGCGCCACGCCATGGCCGTGCACGGCGGCCTCCGTCGCCATGCGCGCATCGCCCAGATGATGGCGGCGGCCGCGCTCCAGATCGAGCGCATCGGCGGCGGCCAACCAGGTGTGCCATTCGCGGCCGTCGTCGCCGTGCAGGAAGACGTGATCGGCAAGGTCGCGGACGCCGCGGATCGGCCGGTTGTTGATCAGCGTCGGGCTGACCACGGGAAAAAGTTCCAGCCCCGACCATTTGCGTATCCAGCAATCGCTCCAGCTGCCGTCGCCATAATGCACGCAGACGTCGATCTGCGGGGCGCGAATATCACGGGCGTCGTTGGATGGGATCAGCGTCAGCTGGATGTCCGGATATTGCGCCGTGAAGGAACCGAGCCGCGGCGTCATCCAGAGCAAGAGCAGCGCCGGCACGCAGGATACCGACAGCGCGCCGGCGCTTGCCGGCCTGGTCATGCGCTGGGTGGCGGCGGCGATGCCGTCGAAGGCGGAGGAGACCGCCGGCAGGAATTCGGCGCCATGCGGCGTCAGCTTCACGCGCTGACCGGCGCGCTCGAAGAGTTTCACGCCAAGCGATTGCTCGAGCGCCTTGATCTGGTGGCTGACGGCGCCGTGCGTGACATTCAGCTCACCCGCGGCCTTGGTCAGCGAGGCGTGCCGGGCCGCGGCTTCGAAGGCGCGCAGCGGGTTCAGGGGCGGCAGGCGCTTGGCCATGGGTCGGCTCCTACTTTGTGAGATTTTCTCACAACCAAGACCCTAACAATATCAATTGATTTTTCAAAGCGGCTGCCCGACACTTTTGCCCGGAACAGCTTCAAGAGACGTGGAATCCGCAGCACAGCCGGCGGGCAACGATCCAGCCGGACAACAGGCTGGCTTGGCAAATCGTCCATGTGGGCAGCGCTGCAGGCAGGCAAGAGAGGAGACCGGACATGGGTTACGATCGCGGCAAGCTCGAAGCGTTGCGCCGCAAATATGGCGAGAGCCATGGCGGCGAGATGTTCGACCCGAAATTCCGCAAGGTCGCCGACAAGATCTTCAACAAGTCGGGCACAAGGCTGGCGCCCTATTCCGGCATCCCGACCTTCCTCGCCGCGCCCTACCGCGAAATATCGGCCGACAATCCGGATTTCGGCGACCTGCAGGTGGCGATGATCGGCGTGCCGATGGACCTCGGCGTCACCAACCGTCCCGGCTCGCGCTTCGGGCCGCGCGCGCTGCGCGCCATCGAGCGCATCGGACCCTACAACCATGTGCTGGAATGCGCGCCGACGCATGAGCTTCGCGTCGCCGACATCGGCGACACGCCGTTCCGCAGCCGCTACCGGCTGGAGATCAGCCATGAGGACATCGAAAAGCGCACCAACCAGATCGTCGACGCCGGCGTGCTGCCGCTCTCGGTCGGCGGCGACCACTCGATCAGCCATCCGATCCTGAAGGCGGTCGGAAAAAAAGCGCCGGTCGGCATGATCCATATCGATGCCCACTGCGACACCAGCGGGCTGTTCGACATGACCAAGTTCCACCACGGCGGCCCATTCCGCAACGCGGTGCTGGACGGCGTGCTCGATCCTTCGCGCACGATCCAGATCGGCATCCGCGGCTCGGCCGAGTATCTGTGGGAGTTCACCTACGAGTCCGGCATGACCGTCGTGCATGCCGAAGAGGTGACCGGGCTCGGCATCCCGGCAATCATCGAGAAGGCGCGCAAGATCGTCGGCGACGGCCCGACCTATATCTCCTTCGACGTCGACAGCATCGATCCGGCCTTCGCGCCCGGCACCGGCACGCCGGAAGTCGGCGGGCTGACGACGCGCGAGGTGCTCGAATTGCTGCGCGGCCTGAAGGGCCTCAACATCGTCGGCGGCGACGTCGTCGAGGTGGCGCCGCAATATGACGCGACCACCAACACCGCCCATGTCGGCGCCCAGGTCCTGTTCGAGATTCTCAGCCTGATGGTGTTCAGCCCGGCAATCAAGAAGGGCTAATGCCATACCAACACGGCCGCCGCGCTGGAGCCGGCGGCCGGATGCAACAAACAAGCTTCCAGCAGGGGAAAAAAATGACTCTTCGCAACGCACTGAAATCCGTCATCACCGCGGCTGTCATCCTCGGCGCCGGGCTCGGCACTCAGGCGAAGGCCGATGCCGTCGACGACATCACCAAGGCCGGCGCCATCAATGTCGGCATCTTCTCCGACTTCCCACCCTTCTCGTCGGCCAGCGCCGACATGAGCATCAAGGGCTACGACGTCGACGTCGCGCAGGCGATCGCCGATGCCTTGAAGGTGAAGCTCAACCTGGTCAGCGTCACCGGCCAGAATCGCATCCCGTATCTCACCGACAAGCGCGTCGATATCTTGATGAGCGTCGGCTACTCCAAGGAACGCGAGCAGGTCATCGACTTCGCCGCCGCCTACGCGCCCTACTACATCGCCGTCATCGGTCCGAAGGCAATGGCGGTCAAAGGCAAGGAAGACCTTGCCGACAAGTCGATCGCCGTCAATCGCGGCACGCTGGAGGACACCTCGCTGACGGAAGCAGCACCGGCTTCCGCCGACATCCGCCGCTTCGACAATTACAATGCGGTTATCCAGGCCTTCATCTCCGGCCAAACCCAGCTGATGGTGGTCGGCAACGATGTCGGCGCCCAGGTTCTGGCCAAGCAGGACGCGCTGCAGCCGGAGCAGAAATTCCAGCTGCTCACTTCGCCTTCGCATATCGGCCTCAACAAGAACGAGGACCGGCTGAAGAAGGCGGTCAACGACGCGGTCGCCAAGATGCTCGCCGACGGCAAGCTCGACGAGAGTTCGAAGGCCTGGCTGAAGACGCCGCTCAATCCCGACAACCTCAAGGATTGAGTTGCCGTGGCCTTCGGCTGGCTTCCAGGCGCTGTGGGCGACATCGCTCACGGCGCGGCCACGACGATCCTGTTGATCGTCGTGACCACGGTGGCGGGAACGCTGCTCAGCATTCTCGGCGCCGCGGGCCGGCGGAACGGCCCCGTGCTGCTGCGTCAGGCCATAGGCTGGTATGTCGAGGTGATGCGCAACACGCCCTTCCTGGTGCAGCTGTTCTTCATCTTCTTCGGCCTGCCCAGCCTCGGCATCAGGCTCGACCCGATCCTGGCCGCGATGCTGGCGATGACGCTCAACATGGCGGCCTATACGATCGAGATCGTCGGGGCCGGGCTTGACGCCGTGCCGCGCGGCCAGGCTGAAGCCGCACTGGCGCTCGGCCTCAGGCCTCGCCAGGTGTTCATCAAGATCGTGCTGCCGCAGGCGCTGAAGGTGATCTACCCGGCGCTGACCAGCCAGATCGTCATCATGATGCTGGAATCGGCCGTGGTGTCGCAGATCGCGGTGCGCGAGCTGACCTATGAGGCCGACATGCTGCAGGCCCGCACCTTCCGCGCCTTCGAGACCTATTTCGTGGTGACGTTGGTCTATCTCGGCCTGTCGATTGGGCTGCGCCGGCTGCTCGTTGCCGGGGGGCGCCAAGCGCTTGGAGCAGGTGTTTCATGATCGAGTTCACCTTCTGGGACATCCTGCGCAACCTGCTGCTCGCCGCGCGCTGGACGGTGCTGTTGTCGCTCGCCGCCTTCATCGGTGGCGCGCTGGTCGGGCTGATCGTGCTGTTCTTCCGCATCGCCAAGACCAGATGGAGCCGGCGCATCGCTTCCGGCTATATCGCGCTGTTCCAGGGCACGCCGCTCCTGATGCAGCTCTTCCTGATGTTCTTCGGCCTGCCGATGCTGGGGCTGCGCATCGAGCCATGGACGGCGGCGGCGCTCGGGCTCACCTTCTTCGCCAGCGCCTATCTGGCCGAGATCTGGCGCGGCGGCGTCGACGCGCTGCCGCGCGGTCAGTGGGACGCGGGCGCGAGCCTAGGGCTGCATTATCTGCAGGAGCTCAGGCTGATCATCCTGCCGCAGGCCTTCGCGATCACCCGCGCGCCGACCGTCGGCTTCCTGGTGCAGTTGATCAAGTCGACGGCGCTGACCTCGATCATCGGCTTCGAGGAATTGGTCAGGACCTCCAACGCCATCAACAACGCGACCTTCGAGCCGTTCAAGGTCTACGGGCTGGTGGCGCTGATCTTCTTCGTCATGTGCTTCCCGCTGACGCAATATGCGCGCCGGCTGGAGCAACGCGTCGGAGCGCGCTGAGCCGGCGCAAAGGCTGCCGATCGTGCCGGCAGCCTTTCCTGTCAATGCCCGAAGGACAACGCCGGCGCGATGCGGTCGCGCCTGAGCCAGCGCGCGAGGAGCAGCGCCGCCACCACGGCCAGTCCCGAGGCCAGGCCGATCCAGATGCCGACGCCGTTCAGACCGAAATGGAAGGCGAGCAGCACGCCGAGCGGCAGGCCGACGCCCCAATAGCCGATCGCGGCGTAGATCATCGGCACCTTGGTGTCGTGCAAGCCGCGCAGCATGCCGGCCGCGACCGCCTGGGCGCCGTCGAAAATCTGGAACAGCGCGGCGAACATAAGGAACGACACGGCAAGCGTGATCACCCTGGCATTGGTCGGATCGGCGAGATCGATGAAGGCGCTGATCAGCGCATGCGGCCAGAGAATCATCACCAGGCCCATCAGCGCCATGAACGAGACGCCGATGACGAAGGCAGTCCAGCCGGCGCGCGAAACGCCATCCGGGTGGCCGGCGCCGTGCGCCAGGCCGACCCGCACGGTGACCGCCTGGTTGAGCCCGAGCGGCACCATGAAGGAGATCGAGGCGATCTGGATGGCGATCGCGTGGGCGGCCAGCGAATCCGCATCGATCAGCCCCATGAGCAGCGCCGCCGCATTGAAGATCGTGACCTCGAAGGCGAGGATGCCGGCGATCGGCATGCCGAGTCTCAGCAGGCCGCGGAAACGCGGCCAATCGGAGCGCCAGAAGCGGCCGAACAGACGGTAGCGGCGGAACTTCTTCTCCAGCATCACCACCGCCGCCAGGCCGACGAACATCAGCGTGCTGGACAAAGTGGTGGCGAGGCCGGAACCGGCGATGCCCATCGACTTGACGCCGAGATTGCCGAACATGAACACCCAGTTGAAGAAGGCGTTGCAGGCGACCGCGACGAAAACGATGATCAGCGCCCATCCCGGCCGCTCCAGCGCCGAGATGAAGGAGCGCAGCACGATATAGCCATAAAAGGGCAGCACCGCCCATTGCAGCCAGTGCAGGTAGATGCCGGCCTGATGCGCGAGCTCCGGTTTCTGGCCCATGGCCAAAAGCACCTCTTCGCCATGCGAGAGAAAAATCCAGATCGGGATCGAGATCAGGATCGCCAGCCACAGGCCCTGGCGCACGGTGCGGCGCAGGTCGCGCACCGAATGGCGGCGGCGGCCGAGCTCGGTCGCCATCATCGGCGAGGTCGCCAGCATCAGGCCGAGGCCGAAGATCAGCGGCATGAAGTAGAGGTTGGCGCCGAGCGCGCCGGCGGCGAGCGTATCGGACCCCAAACGGCCCATCATCATGACGTCGGTCGCGGTCATGGCGGTCTGGCCGAGATTGGTCAGCACCATCGGCCAGGCAAGCGTGATCGTCGCCCTGATTTCCTGACGCCAAAGGTTTTCCGACGCGCGAGCGCCGGCTTCGATCGCAGACATTGTTCTGCTCTTTCAGAACACGGCGCGTCGGCCAAAGGGCCGGAAGCCGCACAACAACGGCGCGAAATGGCGCCATTTGCGTCGCCTTGTGAACGAAATGCGACATGTTGGCAAGGGAGGGACCCGGGTAGCGATTGATCCAGCCGACGCAATCCGGCGCGACGGCTGCCGCTTCCGTGCCAGGTGACAGAAACGCCGGGCAGCGCGATTCCACCGCCGCAAGGACCGGCGGAGTTCAGGCCTCTGCGCGCGAAATCAGGGGTTTGCGGCCACCGATTATATAGGCGACAGACTCGAGGATGACGCCGTTGGTGTTGATATCGGTGACCTCGATCCGCTTGCCGGTCCGCTCGGATATGCCGGCGGAAAAACCTATTCCCTTCATCCTGGCGCGCTCCCTGACATGGGCTACGAGTTTTTGCGCGTAGTCGCCCGGCCGCGCCGCGAGCCACAGATAGGCGCCCTTGGAGTTGACCAGCCGCAGCGAGTCGGAAAGCTTCGCCGCCTTCTCGGGCGCGGAGGTCTTCAACGTGTCGACCGGGAAAGTGCCGCCATCGTGGGTCAACTGGTAGCCCTGGTAGGTGAAATAGGGCGGCCCGGCCATGGCGGTCTCTGAAACGCAGGTCAGGATGCCGGTGTCCTGGAAGCGCTTCATCTGGGCGGCGTAGAGGATGTCCGCGATCAGCCGCCCATGCGGTGATGCGCCCAGCTCGATTTCCTCGGTGACATGAGGCTCGGTCGCGATGCGGCCGCGCCGCTGGATTTCCACCATGGCCGCGAGGGCGGCGTCCATGTCGTTGCTCGGATCCGCAGTGCCGAAGACCGGCGATATCGCCTCGCCCCAGAGGCTGTATCCGCGGCCGGCATAGCCGGCATAGCTGTTGTACTGTCCCGACGAAATCTTGCCGGTGTCGCTCACCACATGCATCTCGCCATCCTTGAGGACGGGTCCGAATGACCAATGCCGCACCAGCTTGAACACCGGGAAGGCACCCGCGGTGTAGCTGTCCAGGATCTTCAGCGCGACGAGCAGGCGCCCAGTATCGGCACTATCGAAACCATCGCGCTCGCCGCCCCTTGAACTCAGCCGCCGCTCGGTATTTGGAATCTTCACCCCGGCGAAGCTGAAATCGCCCTGGCCCAGGAATGCCAGGATCCGATTGATCATCGTCTCGAATTCGGTCTGGTCGATGATGCGCAGGCGTTGGGCGGAAACCGCCGCCAGGATGTGCGATCCGATATCCCACATGGTGACAAACGGATATCCGGCCTGCTTGCCGGATTCGATCCAGGACGTGGCCGGCGCCATGCCGTTGTATTGCCTTGCGCCCCAATCGAAATAGGTCCAGGCCAGTTCGGCATCGGCCCTCAGCGCTTCCTCCTCCAGCCAATACGGATCGGGTTTTCTCCAGTCCTTCACCGATACCTCGGCACGGGCTTGCCGGATGCGATCCACCTTCGGCATGGCCGGGCAGACGGCTTTGTAGTACTGCGCGAAATTGACCAGCGTCGTGCCCGGCAGGCCTGCCATCCGGGTGATGGAGTCGAGTATCACCTGCTTCTTTTCGGGCGTTTTGGCGGTGTCCGGGTGGATGCAGAAGACCGCATCATTGTCCTCTCCAAGATAATCGAAGACCTGTTCTTGCGAGAAATAGGGAAGGTCGCCCGTCCAGGCGGCTTCGAACTTGACGGTATTGGACACATGCAGGATTCCACGCCTGTCGAGGCCGTTGAACCAGCGCATGTCGCCCTTCTCGGCGGCGAACATCGGCGTCCCTGTGCCGGCCACGGCATCGAGCGTGTTGTCGTCGAAATCGTCGTTCGGAGGAATATAGGTCAGCGGCAGCCTGCCGGTGGAGCGGTAGATTTCGCTCATGCAGTCCCTGATGAGGTCGACGTCCTTCGCGAGCGAGTTTCCGAGCAGCTCGGAAGGCGTATGGTGCCAGCCATGCCCCGCGATATCGTATCGCTGGTCCGCCAGCATCGATCGCAGAAAGGCCTTGCTGTTTTCGTCCGCCGACAGCAGGCCCGCCTTGGGTGCCGGGATGATGGCGTTGGTGACTGGATAGCCGGCTTCGATGAGGCCCTTGACGAAGGCCATGTGGCTCGGATCGGTGTCGCTGTCGAGACGCAGGTCATCCACCCTGACCACGATGTAGCGCCTGCCGGCAGCGCGGCTCTGCGTATAGAGCCTCTGCGGCGTCAGGACACGCACGGCGCCGGATGAGGTGGCCGCAAGCACCGCCTTGGCGACGCCGGCCGCGTAGTCGGCCGCATCGGTATTGGACAGGCCGGCGAGCGCGTCAAAGGGAATTTCAACGATGACCGGGTCGATGTTGGCGGCAACAGCCATGATATTCCGCGCAAGCGCGGCCGGGGCCGTCAGCGCGGCTGTCGCATTGCCCGATGTGGCGGATGTTCGCACCGAGGCGACGGTGTTCACAAGGCCGGTGTTGGTCATCCAATAGCCTCCACCCGGAGGCTGCTGGCCGACCTTGTCGTCGGGCTCGCCCGCAAGACGAATGACGGTGCGAATGCCGGCCGACCTCATCGAGGCGGCGTCCTGAGGCGATTGCAGCGGCTGATTGGTGGTCAGCGTCAGCGCGGTGATGACGGCCTTGGACTTGTAACGGTCGAACGCGTTGATCATGAGCGAGAAGGCGGCCTGCATCTCGCCGGCCTGCCGGGCCTGCAGATAAGGATCGGCCGGCGCGATCTTCGTGGCATGGATTCCGAATTCGATGGCGTTTGGAGCCAGTTCCACGGACTGCCTGATCCACTTAGCTAGGCCGGAGCTGTAGCCTGGGATGTCGCCGGGATCGCCTGCCATCTTGATGGTCATGGCGATCGGCAGACCGGCGGACGAGAAGGCGTTTGCGACAGCTTCGAGCTTGCCTGTGTCGGCGTGGGCGCCGACGCCGCTGACGGTCACGATCAGCGGATTGGGCAGGCGCGCCGCGGCCGTGGCGACACCTCGTCCGGCAACGGCCAGGAGCGGGATGCCGATACCGCCGAGAAGGACCGAACGCCGGGTTATGGTCATGAGTGCCTCCTGTCGGCGGCGGGAATTGCGTACCGCGCCGGGCTCACCCAGCGGCCATCGGATTTCGCGGAGAAGGATTTGGCGAGGGCGCGCAGGAAAAGAGCGGCGTCGAGAAGCCGGATGGCGGGAAAGGCGATGCCGTAGAGCATCAGGCTCGGCCGCCGCTCGATGACCGCGACGACCAGTGTGAGCGCATAATCGACGGCGAGGAACAGAGCGAGCAGAATGACGGGCGAGACTGGCCGTATCGCCAGTTGGCCGATCGACAATGCGGGCACTTCAAGGCCTGTCGCCAGATACGCCAGGACGGCCAGCGGCAGGGCGAGCGCGAAAATCGATATGACGAGCAATTCGGCCAGCAAGCCGCCGAGCGAAAGCCAGAAGCGGCTTGGCCAGACGCCATGCCGGCGCACCGTCTGCCAGAAGCCCAGATACCAGCGTTGCACCTGCTTGCGGTAATCGGAGAGGTTGAACGGATCTTCCGACGAGCACTGCGCTCTCGGCGTATAGGCGACGCGGCCCAGCCCTTTGTGCTGCACCTCGAAAGTCATGTTGAAGTCTTCGATCACAAGGCCCGGGGCCGTGATGTCGATCTGGGTCAGGGCCTGGGTGCGATACATGCTTGCAAAGCCGGGCGCGATATAGCTCACGCTGGCCCATTTCCAGGACTGGCCATATTGGAATGCGGTCTGCAGGATCCTGTAGAGGCGTGTGCGATAGGCGGCGAAGAGCATATCCAGCGTCGGCAGGCGCTGATCGCGCCAGCGCGACAGGACATGGCCCGCGACGACGCTGACACCCGGATCGTCGAACAGCGGAAGGGCGTGGTCGAAATAGTGTGGGTCGATTTCGGAGTCTGCGTCCTGGATCAGCACCGCCTTAAACCGCTCGCAAAGGCGATAGTGCTTGATCGCCCGGTCTATGGCCTTGGCCTTGCCACCGTTGGGCCGGATATCAAGAGCCCTGCAGCCCAGGCTCCGGGCGATGGAAACCGTGGCGTCTTTCGATCCGTCGCTGGCGACATAGATCTGCCGGGCCGGGATGATCGCCTTGAGGGCGGCAATGCATTTGGGAAGCGCGATCTCTTCATTATGCGCGGGAATGACGACCGCGACATCGGCGACCCTGATGGCGCGAGGGATCGCGGCGGCCTTGCTGCTGCCGAGTTCGGCGATGAAGCGCAGCAGCCCGACCGTGCACCAGAATGCGATGTTTATGCCCAGCGACGCGCTGAGAACCATCAAGGTCATGTTGAGGACGGCCGTCGGGCTCATGGCGCGGCGGGCTGCAACCGATCGCCCGGGACCGGCGCGCCGCCGTCCCTCCTGTGCGCGGGGCCGAGAGCCGAGCGGGCGGGCTTAATGCCCATCGCGCGAAGCAGGTCCTGGTAGCTCTGGCGGATGCCTGCTTCCAACGAGATGTTCGGCCGCCAGCCGAGGGCCCGAAGCCTGGTCGTGTCCGGCCAGCGGCCGCGGTGATCCTCGATGAAATGCTCGCGAAAGGCTGCTTCGCCAGCAAGGCCGGTTGCTTTTTTCACCGTTGTGAAGAGGTCGCGCACGGTGATCTGTTCGTCGCCGCCGACATTGTAGACCTCGCCGCTTACTCCCTTTTCGACGACGGTGAGAAGTCCGTTCACCAGATCGTCCACGTGGAGAAAGGTTCGCGTCTGCGTTCCGTCACCATAGATCGGCACGGGCTGGCCGGCGATGAGGCGGGTCAACATCTGTGGGATGACACGCTGATCCTTGGGCGACATGGCCGGACCATAGGTGTTGAAAATGCGTACGATGCGCACCTCGATTCCATATTTGCCGCCCCAGAAGCGGGTCAGCGCCTCGCCGAAGCGCTTGCCTTCCTCGTAGGGGCTGCGCGGCCCGACCGGATCGACCCGCCCGACATAGGTCTCGGGCTGAGGGAAGACGTCCGGATCGCCGTAAGCCTCGGCGGTGCTGGCGAACAGATATTTCGCCTTGCACCTGCGCGTGATCTTCAACAGGTTCAGCGTTCCGGCGGACGAGGCCATCAGCATCTGCTCGCCCAGCCGCTTGATGTTGGGAACGCCCGTTGGACAGGCCAGGTTGTAGACATGGCTGTAACGACGGCGCTGCAACCGCCGGCAGATTGCCGGATCGGCGATATCCATCTTGATGAAGCCGAAATTTGGATGGCGCGACAACTGGTCGACATTCGCCTGGCGACCGGTGGAGAGATTGTCGACGACATCGACCTGCGCGCCCTGATCGAGAAGGCGACGGGCAAGGTTGGTCCCCAGACACCCCGCGCCTCCCGCGATAAGGCATCTGACTTCGTTGCTGTTCATGCTCATCGAGCGACAATCCTCGTTTGCAAAAGAAGAAAGCCGCACCCCCTCATTGTGCGCCTTGCTCCATGAAACGAGGATTTCCCCAGGCAAAGCAACTGATAGTTAATAATATGATAAACAACAGTGGTTAATTACCTTTTTGTAATCGTTGCTTTTTTTGGCGTTCCTTTTTTAAGATGACCTAAAGTGGAACGACTGCGTGCGAAATCGGCACAAGCAGCGCGCTTGACAATCCGCAGAATCTTGATCCTGCCGCGAGCCGCAGTCGCCTTGTTTGCCGGCCCTGCGCAAGGTTCAGCCGCAGAAGAAAACTCGTGGCACAGGAGTTGCATCGCGGCCCATGACAACGTGGGGTTATGACGCCGGCTACCAGAAGTCCTGTTCGTCAGAATTCACGGCATTGCAATGCGGCACCGGTTCCGGTCAGCCGCCCTGGTGGAGGGCAACAATGACTTTGGTCGAGCAGGCTCGCGGCGCGACACTTCATTCGAAACTTGAATCACGAACGGCCACGATCGGCGTCATCGGGCTTGGCTATGTCGGCCTACCGCTTGCCGCGGTGGCGGCGCGGGCCGGCTTCCGGGTGATCGGCTTCGACATCGACAACAGCAAGGTCGAGAGGCTGAGGGCGGGCCGGTCCTATATCGGCGCCGTTGCCGACGAGGCGCTGCAGGACATCAGCGCAGGCGGGCGTTTCCAGGCGACATCGGACTTCGCGGCCCTCGAAGAATGCGATGTGATATCCATTTGCGTCCCGACGCCGCTGACAAAGCAGCGGGAGCCGGACCTCTCCTTCGTGGAAGGAACGACGCGCGCCATCGCGGCTCATCTGCGCAAGCACCAGCTTGTCGTGCTGGAATCGACCACCTATCCCGGCACCACCGACGAGGTGATGAAGCCCATACTGGAAGCGACGGGCTACAAATCCGGCAGGGATTTCTTCCTCGGCTATTCGCCCGAGCGCGAGGACCCGGGCAGCATCGGCTTCGAAACCGCCACCATTCCGAAAGTTGTCGCCGGCGACGGGCCGGTCGCCGCGAAACTGGTGGCGCTCTTCTACGGCGCGATCGTGGAGAGGGTCGTGCCTGTCTCGAGCATCAAGGTGGCCGAAGTGGTGAAGCTGACGGAAAACATCTTCCGCGCCGTCAACATCGCCTTGGTCAATGAGCTCAAGGTCATCTATTCCGCCATGGGGATAGACATCTGGGAAGTCATCGAGGCGGCAAAGACGAAGCCTTTCGGCTATATGCCGTTCTATCCCGGTCCAGGGCTCGGCGGACATTGCATCCCGATCGATCCGTTCTACCTGACCTGGAAGTCGCGCGAGTTCGAAGTGTCGACGAAGTTCATCGAGCTGGCCGGCGAGATCAACGTCTCCATGCCGCACTACGTCATGGCGAAGCTCTCGGAAGCCCTCGACACGCAGCTTGGCCTGCCGCTGAGCCAGGCAGCCATCCTGATCGTCGGCGTCGCCTACAAGAAGAACGTGTCGGACGTGCGCGAAAGCCCGGCGCTCAAGCTGATCGAGCTGCTCGAGACACGCACCGCCGACATTGCCTATCATGACCCTCACGTCGCGCGCATCCCGAAGACGCGCAAGCACCCGATGCTGGCCGGCAAGGATTGCATCCGCCTCAACCGCGACTCGATCGCTGCCTATGACGCGGTCGTCATCGTCACCGACCACGACGGGGTCGACTATGGGCTCCTGGCAAATCATTCGCGCCTGATCATCGACACGCGCAACGCCATGCAGCGCAACGGCATCGTCTGCGACCGGGTGGTGAAGGCGTAGGGCATTCGCCGGGCCAGCCTTGGGATCCGGCGCCGACGGCACGTTCACTTGCCGGAGCTGGGCTGCTACGGATAGCGCCGACGCGGATAGCCGGCGCACCGCGCCGGGAGGAATGGATGCCCTTCAAGCGCAGAAAGAACACCGCCGCGATACCACGCACGGTGCCCGCCTTCGAGCATATCGTGACCGAGGCGAGCGACAGTTTCCTGTGGCGGCTGGACGACTATCCGTGGGAGCGCAATGTCTGGAATTTTCACCCCGAATGCGAAATCCATCTTCTGAGGAAATCGTCCGGCGTGGTGCTGGTCGGCGACCATATCGGCGAGTTCGGCCCGGGCTATCTGACCATCGTCGGCGGCGGCCTGCCGCATGACTGGGTGACCGCGGTGCAGCCCGGCGAGCTGATCCAGGGTCGCGACATCGTTCTCCAATTCGATCCCGAGCGGCTGCGCGGCTCGTCCGGGCTGCTGCCGGAACTGCGCGAGCTGGAACCGTTCCTGGAACGCTCGCTGCGCGGCATGGTCTTCCATGGCCAGACCGCGCTCGACGGCGCCGACCTGATGGAAAAAATGGGAGAGGTGCAGGGGCTGGCGAGGTTCCGCCTGTTCCTCGAACTGCTGGACCTTCTGGCCGCCACCGACGAATACGCGCTGTTGTCGTCGCCGGACTTTTCGCCGCTGCTCGACGCGGAATCGCTCGATATCATCCAGCGCTCGCTGACCTATCTGTTCCAGCATTTCGCCGAGGATCTGAAGCTGCCGGAGGTGGCGGCGTTGGCCGGGATGAGCGAAAGCACTTTTTCCCGCTTCTTCCAGAAGAATACTGGCAACTCGTTCAGCGATCATGTCGCCAAGCTGAGGCTCTGGCAGGCCTGCAAGCTGCTCGCCGATACCGAGATCCCGATCACCGACATCTGCTTCCAGGTCGGCTATATGAACATCTCCAACTTCAACCGGGCCTTCCTGCGCAAGCACAAGATGACGCCGTCGTCCTATCGCAAGCTGTCGCGGCAGCGGCTGACGCTGCGGGCCTGATCGAGCTGGGAGCGGCTACGCTTGATAGCACTGATACTCGTGTGACGGGCAGACTCTGCCGGCGTCATTTTTTGCGCCGCACAATGCATAAAAGTACAGGTCTGCTGCAACGGGGCTTCTAGTTTCGCCCCTTCCAACTCCTCATTTTGGCGACGGGTCGCAGTCATGCGGGCGACGTGAGGGTCGCTTAGCCCGCGGACTTGCAACTTCCCGCGCATGTTCCTGGAGGAGAAACATCAATGAAATCAAACCGGCTCGCTGCCAGCCTCGGTGCAGCTTTCGTGCTTACCGCTTCCGTTTCAACCGCAGCCCTGGCGCAGGCGCCGGTCTGCTCGGCGCCGGTCAAGGTGCTGGCGCAGCCGCGCGACGGCCTGACGCTGCTGGAGGACTCCAAGGACGAGTTCAAGAAACTCTCCGGCGCTTCGTTCCAGATCGATTACCTCAACGAGAACGACCGCCGCGCCAAGTCGCGGGCCGATGCTTCCACCGTCGGCAACTACAATGTCTACTATGTCGACGAGGCCAATGTGGCGCTGTTCGCGTCCTCCGGCTGGATCGTGCCTCTGACCGATTATTACCCGGCTGACTATGACTATGCCGATTTCGATCCGGGCCGCCAGAAGGTCGCCACTTATGACGGCAAGGTGTGGTTCGCGCCGCTGACCGGCGGCGGCGACCTGATGGTCTACCGCAAGGATGTGCTGGAGGCCGCCGGCATCCAGCCGCCAAAAACGCTGGACGAGCTGATCGCCGACGTGCCTAAGCTGACCAATGCCGACAAGGGCATGTACGGCATTGCGCTGCGCGGCGCGCGCGGCTCGGGCGCCAATGTCTGGCGCTGGATGCCGTTCTTCAAGGCCTATGGCGGCAAGTGGTTCGACGGCGACAAGCCGGCTTTCAATTCGGACGCCGCCGTCAAGGCGACCGAGACCTACCTGAAGCTGTTCAAGGACTCGGCGCCCGGCACGCAGACCGGCAGCTGGGATGAATCGACCGGCGCTTTCCTGTCCGGCCAGGTCGCCATCCTCGTCGAATCGACGCCGCTGTCAGGCATGGCGGTGGACCCGAAGACCTCGCAGGTGGTCGGCAAGATCGGCTTCCTGCCGCCGCCCTCGCCGCTGCCCGGCGGCGGCTACGGCCACGGGCTTGCCATCGGCACCAAGGCCAATGCGGATGACGCCGCGAAGAAATGCGCCGGCCTGTTCATCGCCTGGGCGACGTCGAAAGAGAACGAGAAGCGCCGGCTCGACGCGCATCAGTTCGGCGAGCTGAACCGGACCAGCATCCTCACCAGCAAGGAATTCGCCGATATCTACGGCGCCGATCTCGGCCAGGCGCTGGCCGATACCGGCAAGGTCACGGCGGTGAACTTCTGGCAGGATCCGCGCTGGCCCGATCTCGGCGACCGCTGGGGCATCATCCTGGAAGAGCTCGTCACCGGCACGCGCACCGACATCAAGGGCGGCCTCAACGAGCTCGAGGCCTATGCCAACGAGCTGGTGAAGAAGAAGTAATCCTCCCGCCCGCGGCGCGCGGTCCACGGCATTCGTCGGAATGCCGGGACCCGTGCGCCGCGGGACCTTCGCCAGACAGCAGTCCAAATCCGAGGATAGGCAATGCGCCGACGCTCTTCCCTGCCGGTCACATTTCTCGTTCCGACGCTCGCCATCCTGCTCGTGCTGTCGATGGTGCCAACGCTCTACGCCATCGTGATCGCGCTGCAGAACCGCGAACTGAGCACGCCGGGTTATTCCTGGGTCTGGTTCTCGAACTTCGCCGATCTCTTTACCGACCGCCGTTTCCTCAACGCCGTCTGGGTTTCGGTGAAATGGGAGATCGTCACAGTCGTCGCGACAATGGTGGTGGCGGTCGGACTGGGTGTGCTGATGTTCGAGGTCGCCGGCCCACGTATGCGCAATGTCTACTGCCTGCTGTTCATCATCCCGGTGCTTTTGCCGCGCGTCTCGGCCGCCTTCGTCTGGAAGTTCGCCTATCACCCGCTCTATGGCATCGCCACCTATCCCTACCGGCTGATCACCGGCGGGCTGATCTTCGATCCGCTGTCCAAGCCCGGCACGGCGTTGTTCGCCGTCGCTTCAGTGGACGTCTGGCAATGGGGGCTGTTCTTCGCCGTCATCGTGCTGAAGCTGCTCGAAACCTTGCCGCCGCAGCCGATCGAGGCGGCCAGGCTCGACCACGCCAAGCGCTGGCAGATCCACGCCTACGTCACCTTGCCGATGCTGAAGGCGCCGCTGATCAGCCTGATGTTCGTCAAGATGATCGAGTCGCTGCGATCCTTCGACCTCATCTATGTGATGACGCGCGGCGGGCCCGGCGTCGCGACCGAGACGCTCGACATGTACGCCTTCTCGCAAGGCTTCATCGAGTCCGGCAAGGTTTCCTACGCGTCGGCCATGGCGGTGCTGATGATGATCGCAACCGTCATCACCTTCACCATGCTGTGGAAGCGGGTGCAGGCATGAAGCGATATCCGATAAGAGTGGGCCGCCTGATCGCCAAGGCCATCCTGGCGCTGGCCGGGTTCCTGGCCGTGTTCCCGTTGGTCTGGACGGCGCTCAACGCGCTCAAGAACAATGTCGACATCATCACGCGCGTGCCGAAGGTGATCTTCACGCCGACGCTCGCCAATATCAGCTACATCCTCGGCCGCGACAGCGTGCTGACCGGGCTCTACAACTCGGTCGTCGCCTGCGGCGCGGCGGTGCTGATCGGCATCGCGCTCGGCCTGCCGGCGGCCTATGCGGTGGCGCGCTACCCAAACCGCTTTGCCGGCGACATCCAGTTCTTCGTCTTGTCGCTGCGCTTCCTGCCGCCGGTGGCGGTGGCCATCCCGCTGATGGTGATCTGGCTGCAGGTCGGCCTCTACGACACTTTGCCGGCGCTGATCGTCACCTATTCGCTGCTCACCATCTCGGTGATCATGTGGCTCGCCATCCCAGCCTTCCAGGGCGTGCCGAAGGAAATCGAGGAAGCGGCTTTCGTCGATGGCTACGGCGCCTATTCGGTGTTCTGGCGGATCGCGCTTCCCGTCGCGGCGCGCTCGCTGATAGGCGCCATCGCCTTCAGCTTCGTGTTGGTCTGGAACGAGTTCCTGATCGCGCTGATGCTGTCGAGCTCCAACGCCAAGACGCTGCCGATCGTGGCTTCCGAGCTGTCCCAGCAAGGCATGAACGTGCCGTGGGGAATCCTCAATGCCTCGGTCGTGCTCTTGTCGCTGCCGCCGCTGCTGTTCCTCGGTGTTTTGAGCGGCTTCCTGAATTCCGTTTTCCGGCAAAAGAAAAATTGAAGTGAGGCTTATCCCAATGCGGGCACTGGTGCTTGAGAAAAAAGGCGAACTGTCGCTGCGCGAGATCGCGCTGCCGCAAGACGTCGGACCGGACGACGTCAGGATCGCGATCCACACCGTCGGCGTCTGCGGCAGCGACGTGCATTACTACACGCATGGCGCCATCGGCAGCTATATCGTGCGCCAGCCGATGGTGCTCGGCCACGAGGCCTCGGGAACCATCGTCGAGGCCGGCGCCAATGTCACAAGCCTGAAGGTCGGCGACCGGGTGTGCATGGAGCCAGGCGTGCCGAACCTTGCGTCGCGCGCGACGAAGCTCGGCATCTACAATGTCGACCCCGACGTCCGCTTCTGGGCGACGCCGCCGGTGCATGGCGTGCTCGCGCCCTACGCAGTCCATCCGGCGGCCTTCACCTACAAGCTGCCGGACAATGTCTCCTTCGCCGAGGGCGCGATGGTCGAGCCCTTCGCCATCGGCATGCAGGCGGCGACGCGCGCCAGGATCGTTCCGGGCGATGTCGCCGTCGTCGTCGGCTGCGGACCGATCGGCATCATGATCGCCCTGGCCGCTTTAGCCGGCGGCTGTTCCAAGGTGCTGATCTCGGACTTCTCCGCGCCGAAGCTGGAGATCGCCGCCCAGTATCCCGGCATCGTACCGGTCAATATCGGCAAGCAGTCGCTGGTCGACACCGTTGCGGCCGCGACCGACAATTGGGGCGCCGATATCGTGTTCGAGGCGAGCGGCAGCCCGAAGGCCTTCGCCAATCTGTTCGAGGTCGTGCGGCCGGGCGGCGCGGTGGTGTTGGTCGGCCTGCCGGTCGAAGCGGTCGAGCTCAACGTGCCGGCTGCGATCTCCAAGGAAGTGCGCATCGAAACCGTGTTCCGCTATGCCAACATCTTCGACCGTGCGCTGCAGCTCATCGCCTCCGGCAAGGTCGACCTCAAGCCGCTGATCACCGGCACCTATGATTTCTCCGAGAGCATCAAGGCGTTCGAGCGCGCCGCGCAAGGCAAGCCGCAGGACGTCAAGCTGCAGATCCTGCTGACCGGCGAGAAGGGATAAGAAATGTCCGCCATCGTTTGCTCCCATGTCGACAAGGCCTATGGCGCCACGACGGTCATCCGCGATCTCAATCTCTCGATCGAAGAGCATGAGTTCGTCGTGTTCCTCGGCCCGTCCGGCTGCGGCAAGTCCACGCTTCTCAGGATGCTGGCGGGGCTAGAGGACATCAGCGGCGGCAAGGTGTCGATCGGCGGCAAGGTGGTGAACGATCTCGACCCAGGCGACCGCGGCATTGCCATGGTGTTCCAGAATTATGCGCTCTATCCGCATATGACGATCTTCGACAACATCGCCTTCGGACTGAAGCGGCAGAAGGTGCCGGCGGCCGAAATCAAGAAGCGCGTCGAGGCTGTCGCGAGAACGCTTGGCCTCGAACCCTATCTTGGCCGCAAGCCGACCGAGCTTTCCGGCGGCCAGCAGCAGCGCGTGGCGATCGCGCGCGCCATGATCAAGACACCGAAAGTGTTCCTGTTTGACGAGCCCCTATCCAATCTCGACGCCAAGCTGCGTAACCATATGCGCGTCGAGATCGCCCGGCTGCACCAGTCGCTGAAGACCACCACCGTCTATGTCACGCATGATCAGCTCGAGGCGATGACGCTGGCCGACCGCATCGTCTTGTTGAAGGACGGCGTGATCGAGCAGATCGGCTCGCCGGCGGAAATCTATCGCCGTCCCGGCAATCTGTTCGTGGCCGGCTTCATCGGCACGCCGAACATGAATTTCATCGAGGCCATGGTCGGCCGCACAGGCGATGGCTGGACGTTGACCGGCGCGGGGACAGTGCTATCGGTCGAGGGCAGCGACTTCTACCTGCAGCACGGCGATCGCGTGGTGCTCGGCATCCGGCCTCCGGATCTGAAGACGGCGGAAGCCGGCGCGGGAAACCTGCTGCAAGGCACCGCCGACCTCATCGAGTTCCATGGCAATGACGCGCTGGTGACGTTCGGCTTTGGCGGCAAGGAGATCAGCGCGCTGGTGCCGGCCCGCGAATGCCCGCAGCAGAGCGCGCCCGTGCGCTACACGTTCGACGAGGAAAGCATCCATCTGTTCGACGCCGAGACAGGCAAGTCGCTGCGCAGGCTGTAGAACGGCGAGAGCGTTCCTGGAATCGCCCTATCCAATCGCGTCGAGCATCTGCCGCTGGCGATGCATTTCGAGGAATATCCGGTAGTCGCGGTCGAAGCGAGCTCCGGCGGCCTTGTTGGGCGCGCGGATCTTGCCGCCCTGTTGCATGGCGACGCAGGCGGCGTTGAGATCGGGATAGATCCCGGCGGCGGTCGCCGCCACCATGCCGGTGCCGAGCAGCACCGCCTCGTCGGCCAGCGGCTCGACAACCGTGCAGCCGGTGGCGTCGGCGTAGAGCTCCATCAAAAGCGGGTTCTTGGTGTGGCCGCCGGTGACATGCAGCGTGTCGATCAGATAGCCGTTCTCGTTCAGCGCCTCGAGCACATGGCGCACGCCGAGCGCGATGCCGACCGCGGTGCGCCAGTAGAGCTTGCACAGGCTGTCGAAAGAGGAATCGAGCGTCAGGCCGCTGATGACGCCGACCGCATGCGGGTCGGCGAGCGGCGAGCGGTTGCCGTGAAAATCCGGCAGCACATGCAGCCTTGCGGCCAGCGCATCGCCGTCCTCGGCGCGCAGCTCGGCGACGCGCCCGGCGATCTTCATATGCATGGCCGCGTCCGGCTCGCCGCCGGCGCCATGCCAGCGGATGATGTGGTCGAGCAGCGCGCCGGTGGCCGACTGGCCGCCTTCCGACAGCCACAGCGTCGGCAATGCCGCCCCGAAATAAGGGCCCCAGACGCCGGCAAAAGGCTGCGGGTCGGGCGACATCGCCATGACGCAGGACGATGTGCCGGCAATCAGCGCCAGATGCCGGCCAATGTCCTTCTCGTCGCCAGCAAAGCCGCCCAACACGCCGAGCGCACCGGCATAGGCGTCGATGACGCCGGCGCCGACCCGGCATTTTTCGGTGAGGCCAAGTTCAGCCGCGGCCTTCGCCGTCAGCGGCCCGATATCGGCGCCGACTGGACTTGCTTTTTCTGGAAGATTGCCATGCTCGAAAAGATCGCCGAGGCCGACGAGCTCAAAGAAATCGCGCCGCCAGCTCTTTTCCTCGTGGGCGAGATAGGTCCATTTTGCCGTGAGCGTGCATTGCGAGCGGGCGAGCGAGCCTGATGCCTTCCAGGTCAGGAAATCGGCGAGATCAAATAGATAGCCGGCTTCGTTCCATGTCTTCGGCAGATGGCGCTTCAGCCACATCAGCTTCGGCGTTTCCATCTCCGGCGACATCACACCGCCGATATAATCGAGCACGGCGTGGCCGCTCGTGGTGCATTCATCGGCCTCGGCGATGGCGCGATGATCGAGCCAGACCATCGTGTCCCAGCGCTTCTCGCCGGTGACCGAGACGCTGATCTGGCTGCCTTGCCTGTCGCGCGCGACCAGGGAGCAGGTGGCGTCGAAAGAGATGCCGGCGATATCCCTGGCGGCGACGCTGGATTTCTGCAGAGCGGACCGCACGGATTTGCATACCGCCGACCAGATATCTTCCGAATCATGCTCGGCGTGATCGGGCTTGGGCTGATGCATGGCGATCGGATGATCGGCGCGGCCGAGCAGGTTGCCTTCCGAGTCGAGAATGCCCGCGCGGGCGCTCCCGGTGCCGACATCGACCGCGCAAACGAAACTCTTCGTCAAGATGCTTTTTCTCTCGCTCCCAGGCCTGCAATCAGATCGGGCAATTGCAGCATGTCAGCGAATATAAAGTCCGGTTCCGTCGACGCAAGCCGCGCCTTGAGGGCGGGGTTGGACGCGTGCGAGCCACCGGTGAAGGCAAAAACGCGCATGCCCGCCGCGCGGGCCGCGGCAACGCCGGCGGGGCTGTCCTCGACCACCAGGCAACGGCGCGGATGCGCCCGCATGCTGGCGGCGGCATGCAGGAAAAGGTCGGGCGCCGGCTTGCCGCGCTTGACCATGCTGGCGCTGAACAGATGCGGCTCCAGCAAGGGAAGCAAGCCGGTGACGTCGAGCGCGTAGCGGATGCGCTCCAGCGTGCCGGAGGAAGCGACGCAGCATGGCAGGCCAAGCTTCGGCAGCACCTCCTTGACGCCCGGGATCGGCTTCAATTCCTCGCGGAATTTGCGCATCAGGTCGACGCGCATGGCGGTCAGATGCTCGTCGCTGATCTCCAACCCGAAATCTCGGCCGAGGATCTCGCGCACGCTTTTCATGCTCTTGCCGAGGAAATGCTCGTAGGCGGCGTCCTCGCCGACCGTGCCGCCGGCGAGCTCGATCATGCCAAGCAGCGCCGAGACGGAAAGCGCCTCGCTGTCGACCAGCACGCCGTCACAGTCGAAGATGACCAGTTCCGGCGTCATGGCTGTTGCTTCCAGCTAAGCAATTCCAGGAAAAGTGTGAGCGGTTTTCCGCCCGGAATTGCGTCAAAAGAGATCGAGGCTTTCAGAGCTTGCCGGCGAGATAGCGCGTCAGGGTTTCATGCGCGCCCTGCGCCCACAGCACCTTCAAGGCGTGGGCGAAGGCTTCGGCGAAGACGGGCGAGCGGCCGACATCGCCATAGATATCCTCCATAGCCAGCCAGGCCTTCGGATCGTCCTTCGCCGCTTTCGCGGTCGCTTGCATGCGGTCCCAGCTCGGGTCGTTCGGCTCGATGACGGCGCCGCTGTCGGTGGTGCCGAAGCAGTAGCGGCACCACAAGGCCGATTCCAGCGCGAGACCGGCGACGCCCTCGCCCGCCTTCAGCCGGTCGGCGATCGTCGGGATGATGAATTTCGGCTGACGATTGGAGCCGTCGAGGCAAAGCCGGCGGATGGTGTCGCCGATCTTCGGGTTGGAGAAGCGGCGCTCGATGAGCTGGTAATAGTCCTCCAGATCGGTGTCGGGCACGGGCGGCACGGTCGGGATGATCTCGTCATGCTCGAGCTTCGACAGGAAGCCGCGCACCAGCGGCTCCTGCATGCCTTCATGGACGAAATGGATGTCCATCAGCCCGGCCGGATAAGCGATCGTGGCGTGGCCGCCATTGAGGATGCGGATCTTCATCAGCTCGTAAGGCGAGACGTCCTTGACGAACTGCACGCCGACCTTTTCCAGCGCCGGGCGGCCGGCGGTGAAACGGTCCTCCAGCACCCATTGCTTGAACGGCTCGCAGAACACCGGCCAATTGTCCTCCAGCCCGAAATCGTCGGCGAGGATCTTGCGCTCTCGGTCGCTGGTGGCCGGGGTGATGCGGTCGACCATGCCGTTCGGGAAGGCGACCTTGTCCTCCACCCATTTCGCCAGATCCTCGTCGATCAGCCTGGCAAGGCCGATCACGCCGTCGGAGGTGACGTGGCCGTTATGGGGGATGTTGTCGCAGGACATGACGGTGAACGGCACGATGCCGTCGGCGCGCCGGCGCAGCAGGCCGGCAAGGATGATGCCGAAGACGCTCTTCGGCGCAGCACCCGGCTGGGCGTCGGCGACAATGTCGGGATGGGCCGGGTTGAACTTGCCGGAGGCCGGGTCGATGAAATAGCCGCCCTCGGTGATGGTCAGCGAGACGATCTTGATCGCCGGATCGGCGAGTTGGTCAATGATCGCGGCCGCGTCGCCGGGCGTCAGGAAATCGATCATGGCGCCGGTGACGCGGGCGCTCATATGACCCTGGTCCTGCTCGACGACCGTGGTCAGCCAGTCCTGTTCCTGGAGCTTGGAACGGCCGATCTTTTCGCCCTCGAACACGCCGGCGCCGATCAACGCCCAGTCATGGCCCTCGCCGGTGCCGAACAGGTCGTCGAGATAGACTGCCTGGTGCGAGCGGTGGAAATTGCCGACGCCAAAATGGACGATGCCCGCCTTCAGGGCGGAGCGGTCGTATTTCGGGCCGGCGACCTTGGCCGGCAGCCTGGCGAGGTTCGAGGAAGAGAGTTTCACGGTCATCTCATTTTACCCTTTGGCCCATCCGCAGCCCGACTGTTTGCGCCTCCTTGAGGAGAGCGAGGATGAGGGGCAACACCTGGTGTTCCAGCATGCCGCCCCTCACCCGCCCCATGGCGTCTTCTCCGGAGGAAAGAAGAGAAGCGCCTTCCCCCTCAGCCCATCCCGGTCAACTCATCCATTGGCCGCCATCGACATTGTAGGTCTGGGCGACAATGTATTCGGCCTCGTCGCTGGCGAGGAAAACCGCCATGCCGGCGAGGTCCTCGGGCTTGCCCATGCGACCGTAAGGAACGCCTTCGCCGACCAGACGCTTCTTCTCGCCCTTGGGCCGGTTCTCGTATTTGGCGAACAGCGCGTCGACCTGGTCCCACATGTCGCTGTCGACGACGCCCGGCGCGATGCCGTTGACGTTGATGCGATGCTTGATGAGATCGAGACCGGCCGATTGAGTGAGCGAGATGACCGCGGCCTTGGTGGCGCAATAGACGGCGACCAGCGGCTCGCCGCGACGGCCGGCCTGGCTCGCCATGTTGATGATCCTGCCGCCCTTGCCGCGCGCGATCATCGAGCGGGCAGCCGCCTGCAGCATGAACAGCGTGCCGGCCACGTTGACGGAGAACAGTTTTTCGTAGCTCGCCTTGGTGATCTCGACGATCGGCGCCAGGTCGAAGATTGCGGCGTTGTTGATCAGCACGTCGAGGCCGCCGGCGTTCACTTCGACCGCCTTCACCGCCGCCTCGATCGAAGCCTGGTCCGTGACGTCGAGCCTGATCGCGTAGGCGGCAGAACCGATCGCTTTCGCCGTCGCTTCCGCCGCTTCAATGTCGATATCGGCAATTGCGACTGTCGCGCCTTCGCGCGCATAGGCTTCGGCGAAGGCCCTGCCGATGCCGCGCGCCGATCCGGTGATCAGCGCCGATTTGCCTTTCAGCCTCACTTTCCCCTCCTCACTGGGCCAGCGCCTTGCCGTCGGCGCCGAAGCGATGGAGCTTGGCCTTGTCGGGCGTCAGATAGACGGTATCGCCGTGTTTCACGCCGACCTCGCCGTCGGCGCGGACATTGACGGTGCCGATACCGTCCGCCTGGACGTGCAGGAAAGTGTCGGAGCCAAGATGCTCCGCGACGCCGACCGTCGCCTTCCAGTCGCCCGACGTGGTCGAGATGTTGAGATGCTCGGGCCGGATGCCGATGGTCTTGGCGCCGTATTTGTCAGCCGGCGCGCCCTCGATCAGGTTCATCTTCGGCGAACCGATGAAGCCGGCGACGAAGAGGTTCTTCGGCGTCTTGTAGAGCTCCATCGGCGAGCCGACCTGCTCGATGTTGCCGGCGTTGAGCACGACGATCTTGTCGGCCATGGTCATGGCTTCGACCTGGTCGTGGGTGACGTAGATCATCGTCGTCTTGAGCTGATGGTGCAGCTCGCTGATCTCCAGGCGCATGGTGCCGCGCAGTGCGGCATCGAGGTTGGACAGCGGCTCGTCGAACAGGAAGGCCGAAGGCTGGCGCACGATGGCGCGGCCGATGGCGACGCGCTGGCGCTGGCCGCCGGACAGCTGGCCGGGGCGGCGCTCGAGATAGTTGGTGAGGTTCAGCACGCGTGCGGCGTCCTTCACCTTCTTGTCGATGGTCGCCTGGTCCTCGCCGGCCATCTTCAACGGGAAGGCGATGTTCTTGGCGACCGTCATATGCGGATAGAGCGCGTAGGACTGGAACACCATGGCAAGCTTGCGCTTGGCCGGCGCCTCGCCGGTGACGTCGCGGCCATCGATGCTGATGGTGCCGCCGCTGGTGTCCTCGAGCCCGGCGATCAGCCTGAGCAGCGTGGACTTGCCGCAACCCGATGGGCCGACGAACACGACGAACTCGCCGTCATCGATGTTGAGGTCGATGTCCGGAATGATCACCGTCGACCCGAAGGACTTGGAGACGTTCTTGAGCGTGATGTTTCCCATGGTTTCCTCCCGGGGATGGTCTTCGTCGTCCGCCGCTCGGGCGTCGTTACTTCACGGCGCCAAAGGTGAGGCCCCGCACCAGCTGCTTCTGGCTGAACCAGCCCATGATCAGGATCGGCGCGATCGCCAGTGTCGAGGCCGCAGAAAGCTTTGCCCAGAACAGCCCTTGCGGACTGGAGAAGGAACTGATGAAGGCCGTTAGCGGCGCGGCATTGGTGGTGGTGAGCCGGATGGTCCAGAACGCTTCGTTCCAGGCGAGGATGATGTTCAAGAGCATGGTCGAGGCGATGCCGGGAACGGCCATCGGCGTCAGCACATAGATGATCTCGTTCCACAGCGAGGCGCCGTCCATGCGCGCGGCCTCGAGGATCTCGCCCGGGATCTCGCGGAAATAGGTGTAGAGCATCCACACCACGATCGGCAGGTTGATCAGCATCAGCATGACCATCAGGCCGATGCGGCTGTCGAGCAGGCCGGTGTCGCGGAAGATCAGGTAGATCGGGAACAGCACCGCGACGGCCGGCATCATCTTGGTGGACAGCATCCACATCAGGATGTCCTTGGTGCGCTTGGTTGGCGAGAAGGCCATCGACCATGCCGCGGGGACCGCGATCAGCAGCGCCAGGATGGTCGAGCCGACCGACAGCAGCACCGAATTGAAGAAGAACTTGAAGTAGCCGCTCTGCTGCTGGACCTCCGAATAGCTCTCGAAGGTCCCGGATGGGATCAGGGCGAAGCCCTGGATCGCCTCCTGTTCCGATTTGAACGAGGTGATGATCGTATAGAGGATCGGAAAGAAGATCAGCAGGGCGACGATCCAGGCGGCGGCCGTGGCAATGGTCTTGTGCTGGGTGGTGACTGCGCGTGCCATCTTGTCCTCCCTTACTTGTCGAGGTTCTTGCCGACGGCGCGCATGGCGAAGAAGGCAACGATGTTGGCGAGAATGACGGCGATCACGCCACCGGCGGACGCCTGGCCGATTTTGAACTCCAGCAGCGCCTTCTGGTAAACGAGGAAGGGCAGGTTGGTGGAGGCGTAGCCCGGGCCGCCATTGGTGGTGACCAGGATCTCGGCATAGATCGAGAGCAGGAAGATGGTCTGGATCAGGATGACGACGGTGATGGCGCGCGACATGTGCGGCAGCGTCAGATACCAGAAGCGGCTGAGAAAGCCGGCGCCGTCCATCTCGGCCGCCTCTTTCTGCTCGCCGTCGAGCGACTGCAGCGAGGTGAGCAGGATCAGCGTTGCGAAAGGCAGCCATTGCCAGGCGACGATGATGATGACCGCCGTCAGCGGGTGCTGGCCGAACCAGTCGATCGGCTGGGCGCCGAAGAAGCGCGCAATGTCGGCGAAGACGCCGTATTGCGGGTGCATGATCATGTTCTTCCAGACCAGTGCGGCCACCGGCGGCATGACGAAGAACGGCGAGATGACCAGGATGCGCACGATCCCCTGACCCCAGATCGGCTGATCGAGCAGCAGCGCAAGGAGAATGCCGCCGATGATGGTGATCAGGAGGACCGCCACGACGATGGTCAGCGTGTTGAGAATGGCGGCGAAGAACGCCGGATTGTCGTAGAACAGCCTGTAGTTGGAGAAACCGACAAAGCCGTCGCGGATCGGGTTCAGCGGATTGTATTGCAGGAACGAGAACCACAGCGTGAACGCCAGCGGCACGATCATCCAGATGAACAGCAGGATCACCGATGGCGCCATCATGAAACGCGCAAGCGAACGGGTTTGCTGAGTAGCCATGACGGTCACCCTCCCAAGGTCAGCCGGATTTTCAGAGTTGTGCCAGAATTTTCCCGATTTTGAAGGGTGGCCGCCCGAACTGGGTTTCGGGCGGCCACCTGCCGGTCATGATGCGCGACCGGCATTCGGCACCGGGAGGAGCCTTACTTGATGTAGCCGCCTTCGGTCATCGCCGCGGTGGCCGCGTCCTGAGCCTGCTTCAGCGCATCGTCGACGCTCGACTGGCCGGCAAGGGCGGCCGAGAAGAGCTGGCCGACGGTGGTGCCGAGGCCCTGGAATTCAGGAATGGCGACGAACTGCACGCCGACATAGGGCACCGGCTTGACGGTCGGATGCGTCGGGTCGGCGGCGTTGATGGAGTCCAGCGTCATCTTCGCGAAGGGCGCCGCCTTCTGGTACTCCGCATTGGCGTAGAGCGAGGAGCGCGTGCCCGGAGGAACGTTGGCCCAGCCTTCCTTCGAGGCGACCAGCTCGGCATAGTGCTTGCTGGTTGCCCAGGAGACGAACTTCTCGGCGGCATCGGCCTTCTGGGTGCCGGCGGGGATCGTCAGCGACCATGCCCACAGCCAGTTGCCGCGCTTGCCGAGGCCGTTGTCGGGCGCCAGCGCGTAGCCGACCTTGTCGGCGACCTGCGAGGCCTTCGGATCGGAGACGAAGGAGGCGGCGACGGTGGCGTCGATCCACATGCCGCACTTGCCCTGCTGGAACAGCGCCAGGTTCTCGTTGAAGCCGTTGGACGAAGCGCCTTCCGGACCGTCGGCCTTCATCAGGTCGACATAGAACTGCAGCGTGTTCTTCCACTCGGGCTGATCGAACTGCGGCTTCCAGTTCTCGTCGAACCAGCGCGCGCCGAAGGAGTTCGACATGGCGGTGAGGAAGGCCATGTTCTCGCCCCAGCCGGCCTTGCCGCGCAGGCACACGCCGTTCACGCCGTTGGCGCGGTCGGTCATCTTGTCGGCGGCCTGCTTGATGAAGTCCCAGGTCGGGGCATCGGGCATCTTCAAGCCCGCCTTGTCCATCAGGTCCTTGCGGTACATGACGAAGGAGCTTTCGCCGTAGAAGGGCGCGGCATAGAGCTTGCCGTCGACGGAAAGGCCGCCGGCAATGGCCGGGATGATGTCCTTGACGTCGTAGTCGTCGCCGAGCTTGTCGAGCGGCAGGAGCCAGCTCTGCTTGGCCCAGATCGGAACCTCATAGGTGCCGATGGTCATGACGTCGTATTGGCCGCCCTTGGTTGCGATATCCGTGGTGACGCGCTCGCGCAGCACGTTCTCTTCGAGCGTGACCCAGTTGAGCTGGATGTCGGGGTTGGCCTTGGTGAAGTCGTCCGTCAGCTTCTGCATACGGACCATGTCGCCATTGTTGACGGTGGCGATGGTGATGGATTCGGCTTGCGCGGCGAAAGCGAGGGCGCTGGCCGACAACAGGCCCAGGGTGAGCGTGCGAAGTTTCATCAAATTCCTCCCATAAACCAAGTTGAGCATTTGCCTTGGCTTTGGGCAATTACTCACTTGGCGTGAATTATGTCAACCCTGAATCTATGCTGCAACGCAGCAGAAATGACGTTACGTGACCCCGATCCAGCGATGCGGCCGGCATCTTTGGAGGAGGAAGCTAAGGGGCTGCCGGAATTACGGGCAGGCGATCTCGGCCAGGATCCAATCGCGGAAGGCGCGGATCTTCGGCACGTTGCGACGCGCCGTCGGATAGACCAGCCAATAGGCATGGCCGTCGTCGCCGACCAGGTCGAAGGGCTGGACCAGGCGGCCGTCGGCGATCTCGTTCTTGAACAGGGCCCTGGTCAGGATCGCCACGCCGTGGCCGGCCATGGCCGCGTTCGCCTCATAGGCCTGCGCGCCCATGCTGGAGCCGGGCCGTTTTGCGAGGTCGTGCCCGGTCACGCCGGCGGCCTCGAACCATTGCGCCCACCAGACGTCGCCGGGATCAAGGATCGGCAGGCGCAGCAGATCCGCCGGCTCGTTGACGCCGCCGATGCTCGCCGCGAGCTTCGGGCTGAGCATCGGGGTGAAATCGGCATCGAGCAGCTTGTGCGCCTCGAGGCCCGGCCACTTGCCGCCGCCCGAGCGGATGGCGAGATCGACATCCTCGCGCGCGAAATCGGTCAGGCGGCTCGACGTGTCGAGCCGCACGGCAAGTGCGGGATGGGCGAGCTGGAACGAGCCCAGATGCTGCGCCAGCCAGTTCGAGGCGAAGGTCAGCACGGTGGTGACGCAGAGCAGGCCGTCGGCGCCGCCGCGCGCCGCGGCGTAGGCCTGGCCCAGGATGGCGAAGGCCTCGCTGACGGCGGGCGCCAGGCGCTGGCCGGGCTCGGTCAACTCGATCTGCCGTGGACGGCGCAAAAACAGCGGCGCGCCGATGCGCTCCTCGAGCAGCTTGATCTGGTAGCTCGCAGCCGCTTGGGTCATGCCCAGCTCCTGCGCGGCCTTGGTGAAGGACAGGTGTCTGGCCACCGCCTCGAACACCCGGATCGCCTGCAGCGGCGGCAGCGGCGCAAGCTGCGGAGAGCTGAGATCGGGCATAAGGCCTCCTTATGGGTCATGATCGAGGTTTAATTGGAAGCACGAACCGGCCAGACCGATATTTGGGGTCGACGATCAATCCGGTTCAAGCGCTAGAGCGCTTCGCCGTTTCACGGAAACGGCAAATCGCTCTAACTCTCTGATTTTACGCAATTCCGGACGGAAAACCGCTCACACTTTTCCTGGAATTGCTCAAGCAAAGGCTGACGATCATGACCACGGTACAGGAAAAACTCGTCTCCACCCCGGCACGCGGTTGGTTTTTCACGCTCGTGCGGGAATTTGCAAGGTTTTCGGGCCGCAGGCGCGGCTATATCGATGTCAGGGAACTATCCGAGCATCTGCAGCGCGACATGGGTTTTCTCGACGGCAACGATCCGCGCGGCCCCTCGCAATAGCCGGCTCTTTTTATGGGCAATCAGCCGGCAAGCAAGGCTTCGGCCGTCCGTTCGTCGGTGACGAGGCCGTTGACCAGCCGGCGGTTGACGGCGGCCAGGATGCCCGGCAGCTTGCGTTCGCCCATGGCCAGAGCAATGACCAGCGACCTTTCCCGCGACGGCAGCGCGGCGGAGGACACCCGGTCGTTGGTGATGCCCTCGATCATGCGACCCTCCCGGTCGTACACCCATCCAACGATTTCGGCGATGCCGCCGGCCTTCTGCAGCGCCTTCAACTCGCTTTCCGAAATGAAGCCGTCCTCGTAGAGGGGTGCCTTAGGCCCGAGGTCGCCGATGCCGACGAAGGTGACATCGGCCTCGGCCGCCAGCGCCAATGTAGGCTGGATCATCGGCTGGTTGAGCAGCATCTCGCGCTCTTCCGGCGAGGACGCAATGACCGGCAGCGGCATCGGGAAGGACCGTGCCTTGACGCGGTCGGCCATGGTGAAGATGACGTTGTAGAAGGCGGCCGAGCCGTCGGGCGAGATGTTGCCGGTCAAGGACACGACCTTGTGCTGCGGGCATTCCATCGGCGGCAGTTGCTCGATCGCCGCCTTCAGCGTTCGCCCAGTGCCGATCGCCATGACGATGGGGGCCTCCGAGCGCAGCCGGCGTTCGATCTCGGCCGCCGCCGCCTCGGCGATGCCGATCGTCGTCGAGTTCGAAGCCGGATCGCTCGGCACCACTTCGACGAGGTCGAGCGCGAAGCGCGACTTCAGCCGCGCGGCGAGGTCGAGGCAGTTGGCGATCGGGTGATCGACCCGCACCTTGATCAGGCCTTCCGACATGGCGAGCGATACCAGCCGCTGCGCCGTCTGCCTGGAAATGCCCAATTTGGCGGCGATCTGGTCCTGTGTGTTGCCGGCAACATAGTAGAGCCAGCCGGCGCGCGCGGCGTCGTCCAACCTTGTGCTGCCGGTGTCCTGTCGCGAATTCACGTCCTGCCTCCCCAACCCCGTGCAACGTTCAAGCGGGCGCCATAGCTTACAGCGAATGCAGCGGCGCGCAATTGTCTATCGAAAGAGCAATTGCTTGGTAATTTTGACTCTGGGAAGGCGGCCGCTTCGCCCCTGTCCGGGCCATTTGCCATGGGGACGGTTTATCTCTACCGGGAAACGCTTTAAGGGATCGGAAAAGGAGCCTCGCGTGATGCCGAAAGCGGTTTTCTGGGACATGGACGGAACGCTGGTCGACAGCGAGCCGCTGCATGCGGCTGCCCTTGCGGCCGCGCTGCGCAGCGTCGGGATTGCGCCGCCGACCAACCTGCATGAGCGCGTGCTGGGGATCGCGGCGTGGCCGGTCTACGAGATGCTGCGCGACGAGTTCGGCCTCGCTCTGCCCTTCGACGACTGGATCGGGCGCAAATACGACCATTATCTGCCGATGGCCGAAACGCTGAGGCCGCGGCCCGGCGCGATCGAGGTGTTCAACGAATTGCGGGCGCTCGGCGTCGAGCAGGCGGTGGTGTCCAATTCCGACCGGCTGATCGTCGACGCCAATCTGCGCGCCGTCGGCCTCACCTATCCGGGCATGATGACGGTCAGCCGCAACGATGTGATCGACGGCAAGCCGCTTCCTGAACCATTCCTGCGCGCGGCCTATCTCGCCGGCGTCGATCCGGCGGATGCTTTTGCCGTCGACGACAGCCTGACCGGTGCCATGGCCGGACTGGCGGCGGGCATGAAGACGATCTTCTGGCCGGAAGCGCCGATGGAGGGTCCGGCCGGCGCCATCGTCATCAACAGCGCCGAGGAATTGCGCCGAGAACTCGGACTCTGAACGACCGCCAAGGTGGGCGCCGCCCTCATCCAGTCCTTCGGACCACCTTTTGCCCGTGAACGGGGAGAAGGAAAAAGCTTCAATTCCGGTAGACCGGCTCTTCCTCGTCGAGGATCGCTTTCAGCTCGGCCAGATGGCGCTCGGCCTGGCCGGGATAATCGTCCATCTCGCGCGCGGTCTTCTCGGCGATCTCGTCGGAGAGCGTGCGCAGCGGCCGGCCGGTCCACAACGCCTTGATGTAGGTCTCGGCGGCGCGCTCGAAATAGAACATGCGGTTGAAGGCATCGGCGACGTTGTCGCCGATGACCATGACGCCGTGATTGCCCATGACCATCACCTTGACCTTGGGGTCGGTGAGAAGCTGCGAGCAGCGCTCGCCCTCTTCCTCGAAGGCCAAGCCGCCATAATTGGCATCGACGACATGGCGGTTGAAGAACATGGCCGAGTTCTGGTCGACCGGCGGCAGCGTCGAATCGGCAAGCGAGGCAAGCACCGTGGCATGGATCGAATGGACATGCATGGCGCAACGCGCATGCGGGACGTTGCGATGGATGGCGCCATGCAGGCCCCAGGCGGTCGGGTCCGGCGCGTTGGGGCCGGACAGCGTTTCGGGATCGTTGGCGTCGATCAGCAGCAGGTCGCTCGCCTTGATGCGCGAGAAATGCACTTGGTTCGGGTTCATCAGGAATTTGGTGCCGTCGTCGTTGACGGACAGCGAGAAGTGGTTGGCCACCGCCTCGTGCATGTTGAGCCTGGCGGTCCAGCGGAAGGCGGCGGCGAGATCGACCCGCTCCTCGTAATAGGGCAGGTTGCTCAGCGGTTCCTTGTGCAGGCGGGCAAGGCTCATCGAAAATCCTCCTGTTTGGGTGAGAATGCCGTGCGAAGCCGCTGCCAGCAACCGCAAACTGGTAGGTCAGTGGCTTACGCGGCAGGCCGCTCCGACTGCAGCCCGCCCTGCTCGACGATGAAATCGACCACTTCTTGCAAGCCCTTGCCGCGCGACAGATCGGTGAAGCCGAAAGGCCGCTTGCCGCGCATGCGGCCGGCATCGCTCTCCATGATATCGAGGTTGACGTTCACATAGGGCGCTAGATCGCTCTTGTTGATGATGAGGAAATCCGAGCGGGTGATGGCCGGACCGCCCTTGCGCGGGATCTCCTCGCCCTGGCAGACCGAGATGACATAAAGCGTCAGATCGGCAAGGTCGGGCGAGAAGGTGGCGGCGAGGTTGTCGCCGCCGGATTCGATGAAGATGATGTCGAGGTCCGGGAATTTCTTGTTCAACTCGGCAATGGCGCGCAGATTGATCGAGGCGTCCTCGCGAATGGCGGTGTGCGGGCAGCCGCCGGTCTCGACGCCGACGATGCGCTCTTCCGGCAGCGCCTGCAGGCGCGCCAGCATCATGGCATCCTCCTTGGTGTAGATGTCGTTGGTGACGACGGCGATGGAGAAGTCGTCGCGCAGCGCCTTGCAGAGCTTTTCGGTGAGTGTCGTCTTGCCGGAGCCGACAGGGCCGCCGATGCCGATGCGAAGGGGACCGTTTTTCGACGTCATGCCGGAAACTCCGTGATGGCAAGGATTGCGAAGCCCAGCCCGATCAACAGGCAGAGCGGCGAATAGAGGCGCTGGTCGAGCCGCGCGAAAGGCTGTTCGGGCGCAAGCCGGCGCCACCAGGGCGTGAAGCCGGCAATGCCGCGTCCGAGGAAGACAAGGCCGATCATCAACGCCGTGGCCGCCAGGCCTTCCCGTGGAAAGGGCGTGGCGAACACACCAGCGAGCGCCAGCGGCCAGAGCGTCGCGAGCGCCAGGCAAGCGGCGACCGCGAGGCTCGCGAAGGTCGAGGGCATCTCGTCGACGCCACGGAAGCCGACGACGGCGCGCGCGCAGGAGGCCTGGTCCGTGCCCGGCCAGATGCCGCCTATGCCCCAATAGACATGCAGCGTGGTGATCAGGAGCAGGACGAAGGAGAGGATGACGGCGAGCACGATCATGAGCGGAACAGCCTGGAGTATTGCGTCTCATGCTGCATCGCCATGATGTCGGACATGAAGGCCGCGCCGCCCAGATCGTCAAGCGTCGAGGCAGCCGCGTGGGCAGCCGTGTCTATGGCCGAGGTTTCAAAGCCGGCTAACAATGTGACGGCGTCGACCTGACCCACGACACCCAGCCTGATCGCAGCCTGCAGGAGATTGGAGAAGAAAGCTTGCAGGAAGGCAGACAGCGCCTGCGCGAGGTCGATGCCGCCGCTGCCGGCAACAGCGCCGACCGCAACGCAATAGGGGCAGTCGGCCGGCAGACGTCCCAACACCGGAGGCGACCAGGCGGCCGCCGCCTGGAGAAAGGCCGCGCCCTGCAGCATGGTTTCCATGTGCCGTTCCTGCGACCCGGCAAGCGCTTCGGCCAGCGCGGCTACCTCACCCAGATCGCCACCGTCGCGCGCACGGCGCCAGCTTTCGGCGAACAGCACGGCGTCGTTCCAGCCCGACCCCAACTCGACCAGCGTCTCCAGCCAGCCGGCGAGATCATTGCGATCGGCGATCAGCCCATCATGCACGGCACGCTCGAGGCCGTGGCTGTAAGAGAAGCCGCCGACCGGAAAGGACGGCGATAGCCAGGCCATCAGCCGCAGCAGCGCGATGCTGGAAAGCTCCTCAGTCATGATGATGGTGGTGGCCGTGGTCGTGGTCGTGATCGTGATCGTGATGATCATGGTGCTGGTGGTCATGATCGTGATGGTCATGCGAATGGCCGTGGTCGTGCCCATGCCCGGAATAGGCGCCGCGCACCGGGCTGAACGGCAGCAGAACCTCATTCACCGTAGCGCCGAGACCTTCCAGCATCGCCTTGATGACATGGTCGCGCAGGATGAGGATGCGGTCCGCTTCGATCGCCGCCGCGAGGTGACGGTTGCCGATGTGCCAGGCGAGCTCGGCGAGATGAACCGCGTCGCGGGCGCGGATGTCGTAGACCTCCTCGGGCGCCGCGACGATCTCGAGCTCTCGGCCGTCTTCCAGCACCAGCCGGTCGCCATTTGCGAGCGCCACCGGCTCGGGCAGGTCGACCAGCACCTTTTCGCCGGCCGCCGTCTCGATGGCGCGGCGGCGCAGATGCCGCTCGTCATGCGGCAGCACGGCCTTGTCAAAGGGCGGCGCTGAGCCAGCCTCGCCGGCTGGCAACACCGAGACGGCGCGCGGGAATTTGGTGAAATCGGTGGTGATGTTGAGCTTCATTTCATGGCTCCGCCATTAGCTTGGGCACGGGCACGAGCGGGGCGCCCGAGGACACGGTCGAAATAGGCGTTGACGCGCTGGGACTCGATCGAAAAACGGCCGGCACGAGCCCAGCCGCCAATATCGCCGAGCAGGACATCGACGGCGGAGAACCGGTCGCCCAGCGCAAAGGGCTTGTCGCCAAGCCGCCGTTCCAGCGCCTTTATTTCGGATGCGAAATCATAGGCCGCGGCCGGCCCGACATCGACGCGCACGTCCCTTGGCAGCAGGAGGCGATGGCGCAGCTTGTTCCACAGCGGCGCTTCCAATTCGCTCTGGGCGAAATGCATCCAGGAATCCATCTCGGCGCGGCCGGCGAGGCCCGGATTGGCGCCCATGCCCTGATCCGCATGCTTGTCCGCCAGGTAGACGCAGATCGCCGCCGAGTCGGTAACTTTGACGTCGCCATCGATCAGGATCGGCACCTTGCCGGAAGGGTTGAGCGCATAGGCCTCCGGCGAGCGCAATTTGACCTCGACGAACTCGTAGGGCTGCCCGAGCTCCTCGATCATCCAGAGCACCCGGCTGACACGGGAGCCGCGCGATCCGACGGCCTTGTACATGGTTGAACTCTTGCCTTTCCCCAAATCCTAGACCAACGCAGGCGTCGGCCCGACGCCACTTACACGATGGTGTCGAAGAGCCGCAGGATGAATGAGACCTGATAGATCAGCGCGGCCGCGACGAAGGCGATGTGGAAGCGGCGGTCGCGCACCAGGATCGCGACGATGCAGAGCGCGACGAAGACCGGCGTTCGGATCAAATATTCGTTGCCGAAGCGGGCGAAATGCTCCGGACCTTTGAGCAGCGTGTCGACCACGTCGAGCAGATAGGTCGCCGCCAGCAGCCCGAAGAACCAGCCGCGGCGCGAGTAGAAATAGTCCTCGTAGCTGGTGTAATCGAGCATCGAATCCGGAAACAGCAGCGCGCAGAGCAGGAACAGCGTGATGGCGTAGAAGATGATGAAAAGATATTTGCCGAAGGTCCAGTTCTCGATGGCGTAGAGGCCGAACTCCCACCACCAGAAATGCACCAGCATCAACAGCACCGAGCCTACCCAGGCGAGATGCACCGCGTAGAGCCGGTACTGACCGGGGTGCTGGACGATGCGGGCCGTTCCCGAAAGCAGCCGCGTGACGCCGAGGCCGATCACCATGCCCATGACTATACGGATATGCGGGAAGATATCGTGCGGAGAGGCGATTTCGGTGGGCATGCCTGATCACAATGCGGCTGTTCGAATGAGGCCGCATATTGCGGTCTGCGGGCGCGAGCCGCAACCGGCCCTCCGTTAGATC
Source organism: Mesorhizobium sp. B3-1-7 (assembly GCF_006439385.1). NCBI lineage: Bacteria > Pseudomonadati > Pseudomonadota > Alphaproteobacteria > Hyphomicrobiales > Phyllobacteriaceae > Mesorhizobium > Mesorhizobium sp. B3-1-7. The sequence goes on along the minus strand of NZ_VFTL01000032.1, from coordinate 18,451 downwards.
ACAGCAATGCAGGCAGGGAGGCAGTCCGAACCTCTCAGTCGCGAGCAAGCTGCTCCGGCAGCCACGGCTCCCCCGGGAGAAAATCTTGATCGAGTATATCCGCGATCTGGTAGGGGCAGTCGGCCGGGAAACTCTTCTTCGGCAAGCCCGTCTCGTCGGCTGCTCTCAGCCGCGCAAACTCGTATTCGGCAGCTAGCTGCTTTCGAGGATGAGCCTTCAAGCTTGGGCTTTCATCAATCAGGCTTTTAATCTGATGCCGCTGCTCGCGGATCGTAAGCAACCAGCCAACTTTCCGCATTTCCACCTGAAAATGCCATTTGAGCAAGTGCAGAAGCAAGGTACCCAATCGCTTCGTAATTTCCCGTCTGTCGCTCCGCCCCAAACTCTCGATCTCCTCGGCAAGGTTCTCGCGATCGAGGTCGGAGGGACGACCTTCGCGCAACAGCGCGCCCTGTTCGGCGCACCACTGAGCATAATCGGCCTCATAGGGCGTCAATTGCTGTTTTCGAAAAATCTTGTTCATTTGGGTGATACTGCTCTCAAAGCGAGCAATTTCCAAGCCCAGCGAGAAAAGGCAGGGCCCGTTTCGGCCTCCCCGCGCAATATCTTCACGGCCACATTTGACAAAGGCCATGCGCTTTCAACGAAGGCTCATTTTACAAATTGGGCTTGTACTTGATCGAGTTCATGAACTTCGGCAGACGCAATCGGTCTCAAAACAGGAAATACCGCTGCGCCATCGGCAGCACGGTCGCGGGCTCGCAGGTCAACAGCTCGCCGTCGGCCCGCACTTCGTAGGTTTCCGGATCGACCTCGACATGCGGCGTGGCGTCGTTGAGCACCATGGAATGCTTACCGATGCCCCCGCGCGTGTTCTCAACCGCGACCATCGCCTTGTCGACGCCCAGCCTGCCCTGCAGGCCGGCGTCGAGCGCCGCCTTGGAAACGAAAGTCACCGAGGAGTTGGTCAAGGCCTTGCCATAGGCGCCGAACATCGGCCGGTAATGCATCGGCTGCGGCGTCGGGATCGAGGCGTTCGGGTCGCCCATCGGAGCGGCCGCGATCGAGCCGCCGACCAGCACCATCTCCGGCTTGACGCCGAAGAAGGCCGGATTCCACAGCACCAGATCAGCCCGCTTGCCGACCGTGACCGAGCCGATCTCCTTCGACAGGCCGTGCGCGATGGCCGGGTTGATGGTGTATTTGGCGATGTAGCGGCGGACGCGGAAATTGTCGTTGCCGCCGGTTTCCTGCGGCAGCGCGCCGCGCTGGCGCTTCATCTTGTCGGCGGTCTGCCAGCAGCGGATCGCCACCTCGCCGACGCGGCCCATGGCTTGGCTGTCGGAGGAGATGATCGAGAAGGCGCCGATGTCGTGTAGGATGTCCTCGGCCGCGATCGTCTCCTTGCGGATGCGGCTCTCGGCGAAGGCGATGTCCTCGGGGATCGAGGGCGACAGATGATGGCAGACCATCAGCATGTCGAGATGCTCGGCCAGCGTGTTGACCGTGTAGGGCCTGGTGGGGTTGGTCGAGGACGGGATGACGTTGGGCAGGCCGCAGACCTTGATGATGTCGGGCGCATGGCCGCCGCCGGCGCCCTCGGTGTGGAAGGCGTGGATGGTGCGGCCCTTGATGGCCGCCACGGTGTTCTCGACAAAGCCCGCTTCGTTCAGCGTGTCGGTATGGATCATCACCTGCACGTCATAGTCGTCGGCGACCGACAGGCAGCAGTCGATTGCGGCCGGGGTCGTGCCCCAGTCCTCGTGCAGCTTCAGCGAGCAGGCGCCGGCCAGCACCATCTCTTCAAGCGCCGCCGGCTTTGAGGCATTGCCCTTGCCCGACAGGCCGATATTCATCGGGAAGGCGTCGAAGGACTGGATCATGCGCGCCATGTGCCACGGTCCCGGCGTGCAGGTGGTGGCCAGCGTGCCATGCGCCGGGCCTGTACCGCCGCCAAGCATGGTGGTGACGCCGCTCATCAGCGCTTCCTCGATCTGCTGCGGGCAGATGAAGTGGATATGCGCGTCGAAGCCGCCGGCCGTCAGGATCCTGCCCTCGCCGGCGATGATCTCGGTGCCGGGACCGATGATGATGGTGACGCCGGCTTGCGTGTCCGGATTGCCGGCCTTGCCGATCGCTGCGATGCGGCCGTCCTTCAGGCCGATATCGGCCTTGACGATGCCGGTGAGCGCGTCGACGACCAGCGCATTGGTGATGACGGTATCGACCGCGCCGCCGGCCCGCGTCACCTGGCTTTGGCCCATGCCGTCGCGGATGACCTTGCCGCCGCCGAATTTCACTTCCTCGCCGTAAACGGTGAGGTCTTTCTCGACCTCGATGAACAGTTCGGTATCGGCGAGCCTCACCTTGTCACCGATGGTCGGCCCATACATCTGCGCATAGGCGGCGCGGGTTATCCTGGCCATCAGCGATTGCTCCCGAAATTCAGGTTGCCAAAAGTAAGGTTGTTTGGGCGCGGACTGCACATTGTCGCCACCCAATGGTCACGCAATGACCCGCTCGGCGACACCTTGCGCTCCCATTTGGCGGTTGAGGTGGCCCGGTCAGCCCAAAACGACCGTTTGCTAAATCGATGGAAGGAATATCCATGCTCAAAGCGATTGTTCTCGCCGCAACCGCCGCCACGTTGATGGCGGGCGCCGCGAATGCCCAGCAGCAGCCGACGCCGCAGCCCAGCCCCGCGCCGACCGCGCCCGCCGCGCCGAAGGCTCAGCCCGCGGCGCCGTCGATCCAGAGCGTCAACGTGGTCGACATCACCGAATTGCCCAAGGACGCGCAGACGCAGGTCAATCAGATCGTCGCGCAACGCGGCGACGCCGGCCTGCAGACATTGCGCAAATCGATCGACGCGACGCCGAAGGTGAAATCCGCGCTCGAAGCCAAGGGGGTGAGTTCGGCGCAAGTGATCGCCGCCAGCTTGCAGCCCAATGGCGCGCTGACGCTGATCACCAAGAAGGCAAGCTGATTGCGCGACCAGGCGGGCCGCTTCGCGGTCCGCCGGCGAGCTTTTGAAGGGAACCACCGGCCAGGCAGGACCGTTTCGCTGTTTTCGCCCCGCCACGAGTTCAGTCAGGAGCGAGCGATGGCGAACGCCCCGCGCCTTGCGAAATGGAGTTCCGTGATTGCCGCCACGCTTTTCGTGGCCGCGCCACATGTTGCACTCGCGGCGCAGCCGCTGGACAGCGACAGGCCTGCCGCGGCAATCGTCGATTCCAACATCCGCCAGGAGGAAGCGCTCTCCAGGACGGAAGCCGGAAAGGTCATCACGGCCATCGACCGCACCCGCGACAACATCGGCGCGGTGCGCAAGACCACCAAGCTCGACACGGTCGACATCGTCTTCCTGACCGACGCGGCGCGCAGCGAAGGCGGGCCGCCGCCCGTCATCGAGAACAAGGTGAAGCAGCATAAGGACGATGTTGCCGAACTTCGCCAGGAGATCGAGGCGAACGCCCTGCTCTTCAACGCGATCGATTCGCGCCGTGTTCTGGCCGAGGACGTGCTTGCGGTGGAGTTCGACAATCCCGGCAGGATTGTCATCTACGCCGCAGCCAAGCCTCCGAAGTGATATCAGCGCGGCGGCGGACCTCACAACTTGCCCATCACCTTCTGCTGGAAGCCATAGACCTCGCGCTTGCCGCCCAGCGGCACCAGCGTGACATCGCGCTCCTGTCCCGGTTCGAAGCGCATGGCGGTGCCGGCGGCGATGTCGAGCCGCATGCCGCGCGCGCGTTCGCGGTCGAATTTCAGCCCCTCATTGGTCTCGAAGAAATGATAGTGGCTGCCGACCTGGATCGGCCGGTCGCCACTATTGGCGACCTTGAGCGTCACCATGGGCAGGCCTTTGTTCAGTTCGATGTCGCCTTTGGCCGTGATGACTTCGCCGGGGATCATTGCGGCCTCACAGCACGCCGAAGGCAAGGCCGACGCCAACCGCCGCACAGGCAGCGCCGGCGGCGCGCGCCAGGCGGCGGAAACGCGAGCCTAGCCCAAGACCGGCCGCAATGCCGACGCCGTGGAGCAGCGCCGTGGCGGCGGCAAAGCCCGCCATATATTCGAGGCCACTGGCATTTTCCGGCACTTCCGTGCCATGCGCGTGCCCGTGGAACAGCGCGAACAGGCCGATGACGGCGATACCGGCCGAGACCGGCAGGTCGATCGCCAGCGCCACCAGCAGACCGAGCGCCACGACGGAAGCGAGGATGCCCGGCTCGACGAAAGGCACCGGCACATGCAGCATGCCGAGCGCGCCGCCGACCAGCATCACGCCGACAAAGGCGAGCGGCCAGGCCCAGATAGCCTTGCCGCCCTTCAGCGCCGCCCACAGGCCGACCGCGATCATCACGGCCATATGGTCGAGGCCGGACAGAGGGTGCGCGAAGCCGGCGGAAAAGGACGAGGTCGCGCCGACGCCGACATGGGCGTAGGCCGGCATGGCGGCTGCCAGGAACAGGATCGCGGCAAGCGTGGTACGTTTCGTCGAAGCGGGGATCATCTTTCTGCCTTTCCAATTGACCTGGTCAAGCGGCCTTGCGCGGACCGCAGCCTTCGGCCTTGAGCACGCGTTTGGTCGATGGCGGATATTTCGTCAGCTTGGCCGCCGGCCGGATCGGCCGCGGCGAGAAACTGCCGCCGCAATTGGGGCAGACGCCACCCAGCACATTATCCACGCAGTCGGCGCAGAAGGTGCATTCGAAGGTGCAGATCAGCGCATCGGTCGCGTCCGGCGGCAGATCCTTGTCGCAGCATTCGCAATTCGGCCTGAGCTCCAGCATCGGTCTCACCTTATGGGTTCGTGCACGGTCACCAGCTTGGTGCCGTCGGGAAACGTCGCCTCGACCTGGACGTCGTGGATCATCTCGGCGATGCCGTCCATGACCTGGGCGCGGGTGACGACATGGGCGCCCGCCTCCATCAGTTCCGCGACCGGGCGGCCGTCGCGCGCGCCTTCGACGACGAAGTCGGTGATCAGGGCGATGGCTTCGGGATGGTTCAGCTTGACGCCTCGCTCCAGCCGCTTGCGCGCCACCATCGCCGCCATGGCGATGAGCAGCTTGTCTTTTTCACGCGGCATCAGGTTCATGCAATGTCCCGGCAATCGAAATCAGAGTGACCACAATTTGGGCAGGCCCGCCCGCCCATTGAGCAGTTCGACCAGCGGAACCAGCCGCTTGCGGAGCTGGTAGCCGTCGCCGGCACAAAGCCTCGCAAGAAGCTTGCCAGATCGGCCGACGCGCCAGAAACTGGCGCCGCCCCCCATAAGGGGATCGCCGATGATGGCGCGGGCCGGTTCCAGCAGGCTTTCGGCCTGCGGCGAAACGAGCAGCAATGTGGCGACGGCAAGCGCGCGGCCGGCCGCCGCCGGCCGCCGCAAAGTTGCCGCGATATCCGGCCCAACGCGAAAATCCTCCGCATGGATCAGCGCGCCGCCTTGGCGGACCCGCCAGCGGTCGTGGAAACTGCCGTTGGTTGCGCGCTCGCCCATCGCCAGCCGGCCGAACAGCGTGGCTTCGAGCACCAATGCCTCGGCATCGTCGCCAAGCTCGACATCCAGCGTGCGAGCGAAGGCGGCGCGGTCGAAAACGATGGTTTCCTGCGGCAGCCAGGCCACGCGGCCGCCCGGATCCACCCGCAGGCGGACGCTTGTCTCGGCCCTGTCGGCGGCGGCGCGATAGACCTTCTCGCAGGCCTGGGTGGTGATGGCGGCGGAGGCGTCGGCGCCGACCTCGATCGTCCAGCCGAGGCGGTCGCCGCCGGTCAGTCCGCCGGCGGTGTTGATCAGCACCGCCTCGAGCGGATCGCCTTGCACCGCCGGCAGGCGGATCTTGGCCGATCCGTCCTGGTAAAGCCGCTGCAGACGCGTCCGGCCGCCGCTTTTGCCGCAGAAAAGCCTGCCTAGGCCGGCAACACGTTGCGCGGCAGGCAAGGAAGGGGCCGCCAGGGGCGAGGCAGGTTGGGATGTCAAGGTGTCGTCGATCATGTCCACGATCCCAGGTTAAGCACTCCGGCGGCTTTGTCGATATCGCTTGTTGCTTGACATCGTTTCGGTTTCTATAGAGGGAAGCCACCTTGGAGCGGTCGCGCGGTGCCTGGCGAGGTAAGGGCGACGGCGTTTGTTGGGTCCGGGGATCAAAAAGGGGCGCTGATCAGTTGGCGTCGGGCAACGACAGGGAAGGAACCGAATGGCTGACCAACTGACGACCGAGATCATCGAAAAGATCAAGGCGCATGCCGATACCGGCGGCGAGGAAATCACCGCCAGCACCGATCTCGGCACGCTCGGCATCCATTCGCTGGAGCTGACCGAGATCATCTTCGATCTCGAGGAAAAATACGGCATCGAGATCGAGATGAATACGGTCGACGCCTGGAGCAATCTGAAGAACGTCGGCGACATGGTCGAGGCGGTTCGCGAACTGATCGCGAAAAAAGCCTGACTTCATGCAAAAACGCGTCGTCATCACCGGCATTGGCGGGATTTGCGGGCTTGGCAACGATGCGCCGGCGATGTGGGAGGCCATGCGCGCCGGCCGCTCGGCCATCGGCCCTATCGACAACCCGTCGCTGCATGATCTCAAGGTCAAGACCGGCTGCGAGATCAAGGAATTGCCGGACCATGGCATCGACCGCAAGCAGGTCGTGTCGATGGACCGCTTCAGCCTGTTGGCGGTGATCGCCGCGCGCGAGGCCATGAGGCAGTCCGGATTGACGGCCCATGCCGACAACACCTACCGGATGGGGGCAATCGTCGGCATCGGCGTCGCGGGCTTCGAGACCATCGAAGAGAATTACCGCGCCATTCTGCTCGAGGGGCGCAACCGCGCCGCGATCTTCACCGTGCCGAAAGTGATGCCGGGCGCGGCCGCCGGCCAGGTCAGCATGAATCTCGGGCTGCGCGGCCCTGTCTTCGGCGCCACTTCGGCCTGCTCGTCCGCCAACCACGCGATTTCCTCGGCCGTCGACCAGATCAGGCTCGGCCGCGCCGACGTAATGGTCGCCGGCGGCACCGAAGCGCCGCTGGTGTGGGGCGTGCTGAAGGGCTGGGAGGCGCTCAGGGTGCTTTCGCCCGACACGTGCCGGCCGTTCTCGGCCGATCGAGCAGGCCTGGTGCTCGGCGAAGGCGCCGGCATGGCGGTGCTCGAAAGCTACGATCACGCGATGGCGCGCGGCGCCACCATTTTGGCCGAGATCGCCGGCGTCGGGCTTTCGGCCGACGCCTCCGACATCGTCGCGCCGACCGTGGAAGGGCCGGAAGCGGCCATGCGTTTCTGCCTGGCGGATGCCGGGCTCGATCCGGAAGATGTCGACTACCTCAACGCGCACGGGACAGGCACCAAGGCGAACGACCAGATCGAAACCGCGGCGATCAAGCGCGTCTTCGGCGAGCACGCGCGTTCGCTTTCGGTATCGTCGACCAAGTCGATGCATGCGCATTGCCTCGGCGCTTCCGGCGGGCTGGAGATGATCGCCTGCGTGATGGCGATCCGCGACGGCATCGTGCCGCCGACCGCCAATTACCGCGAGCCGGACCCGGAATGCGACCTCGACGTGACGCCGAACACGGCGCGCGAGCGCAAGGTGCGCGCCGCGCTCAGCAACAGTTTCGCCTTCGGCGGGACCAATGCGGTGCTGGCCTTCAAGGCGGTCTGATCTAGCGATTCCGTTGACTGTGCACGGCAAGCCGCTTGCCGGTGTATTGATCCGGCCGGCCAGGGTCCTAATTCTTTGTTCACCCGCCATGAGCGCCGCCCCGGCGCCAATCCGCATCCGGAGTTTCCGATGACCGACCTGTCCGCCTTTCCGATCGCCAAGCGCTGGCCGGCCGAGCACCCCGATCGCCTGCAGCTTTATTCCGCCACGACGCCCAATGGCGTGAAGGCGTCGATCGCGCTGGAGGAGATCGGCCTGCCCTACGAACCGCACTACGTCGACATCGGCAAGAACGAGAGCTGGACGCCGGAATTCCTGTCGCTCAACCCGAACGGCAAGATACCGGCGATCATCGATCCGGACGGTCCGGGCGGCAAGCCGATCGGGCTGTTCGAGTCCGGCGCCATCCTGCTCTATCTGGCCGACAAGACCGGCAAGCTCATTCCCGCCGATCCGGCGCGGCGCTACGAGACGATCCAATGGGTGTTCTTCCAGATGGCGGCGATCGGCCCGATCTTCGGGCAGGTCGGCTTCTTCCACAAATTCGCCGGACGCGAGATCGCCGACAAGCGGCCGCTGGAACGTTACCGCGACGAGTCGCGGCGGCTGATCGGCGTGCTCGAAACGCGGCTGAAGGGCCGCAAGTGGATCATGGACGACGACTACACCATTGCGGACGTGTCGATGCTGGGCTGGGTGCGCAACCTGATCGGCTTCTACGAGGCGCGCGACCTGGTCGGTTTCGATGATTTCCCGACCGTTGCCGAATGGCTGGAGCGCGGCCTGGCACGGCCGGCGGTGAAGCGGGGCCTCACCATCCCGGCGAAAGGCTAAGAGCTATTTCGCCTTGGCCTTGGCGCCGCCGCGGCCGAACACGGAGGCCGCGAGCCTCGCGGTGGCGACGACCGCTCCTGTCGCGACGCTGGCCACGGTGCGGATCGGCCCCGATTTGCTAGCCGGCGACTTGGCATGTTTCGCGCTCTTGGCCGCGATCTTGTGGGCCGAGCCAGGCGTCACTTTCTTTGGCGCCGCCTTGCCGAAAGCCGGCTTGGCGTCTTTCGACCGCTCAGCGATTGTGGGGCCGGCGCCAGCCTTGGCCTGCGTCGCCCTGGATTGGTTGGCCCTGCTTTTCTTGGGCGCGGGTTTTCTGCTGTTGGTTGCCATCTGACGGCTCCTGTCATTTTCTTTTTGCAATTCCGGAGGCAAAGCGATGCGCCTTCCTGAAATTGTTCCGGCGCCGGACAATTCGAGATAGGGTCATAACGGCGTGAAAACCTTAAAGTTCCCGCCGAAAAATATTGAAAATTGAGCAGGTTAACCAATCACCAGGGTCATTGATCAATGACCAGTCATTAACCAATGACCATGTCGGCCGGCCGGCGCCGCGCCAGCACCCGCTCGATGTTGGGCATGTCGTTGGAGGCGATCCAGGCGCGGGCGTCCTCGTCGGACTTGCCGTGCTCCCGCCAGCGCTCCATCAGGCGGCGCTCGAGTTCATTGCGCGGCACGTCGACGAAGATGGTGAAGTCGAACAAAGGCGCGAGCCGCGACCAGGGCTCCTCGTCGAGCAGCAGGTAATTGCCCTCTACCAGGATGAACTTGGTGTCGGCGCCGACGATCTCGGCCGCCGCGCGTGACAGTTCGATGCTGCGGTCGAACACCGGGATGGCGATGTCGGGTTCGCCGGAGCGGATGCGCTTCAGCAGCGTCTCGAAGCCGGCGAAATCGAAGGTTTCCGGCGCGCCCTTGCGGGGGCGCAGGCCGCGACGGTCGAGAATGATGTCGTCATAATGGAAGCCGTCCATCGGCACGACTTCCGAGCTGCCTTCCGGCAGCAGCTCATGCAGCGAAGCGGACAATGTCGACTTGCCGGAGCCGGGCGGACCAGCGATGGCGACGACGAAGCGCTTGGCCTTGCCGGCGCGCTTGAAGATGGCGGCTGTGATATGGGCGATCTCGGACATCGGCGGCTTTCCGGCTGCGGTTCGGCCGGCATCTTGGCGGGTGTGGATGGAAATTTCAAACCTCGTTCCGAAGTTTCGGCGGCCTGCACGCCTTCGAGATTAGCCGAGGCGTCCATCCCATCGTCATCCACGGGCGGAGCAAGGAGCGTTGCGACGCGGCGCAGACCCGCGGATCCATTCCGTGCCCTTGAGGGTTGCAACGGCGCAGAATTCTGCTCGGCTCACGCCTTTCTATCGAGGTAACGGCAAGGATTCCAGGGGCTCCGAGACAGAGCTTCGCTCCTCGTTCCGCCCTGGAATGACGAATTTCTAGACGCGCTGCCCCCGGACCTCTCACGCAGGAACCGAGCGGCCGATGCGCAGGAACCCGCCGTCGAACGGCAGCTCCCGCGCCGCGCCGCCGGCGGTGACGACGCGCAAGCGGTCAGGCGCCGATTCCAGGCCGCCCGGCGGCTCCACACCCGCGAACGGAACCGCGCCGATGACATGGCGGAAGGAGATCGACCGTCCCTCGGCGAGCGCGAAGGCCGTTGCCACGCCTTCATGCTTCAACCAGTTGTCGCCGAGCGAGGCGGCATGGCCGACGGCCGTGCGGCCGTCCTCGACGCCGAGCACGCCGACGTGACGGCCGCTCCAGGGCGCGTAGTCGCGGCCGCCATTGCTGAACCACAGCATGGTCACCGGCAGTTCGGCCGGGTTCTTCAGCACCAGAACCAAGTCCTGCTCGGCGTGGCGGGCGATCGCCGTCCAGCCCGGGCCGCCGTGATCCGCTTCGACCAGGGTTATGAAATCCTCGCGCCTGTCTTCCATGCGGTAGTCGGTGAGGTCGGTTGTGCCGCCGGCGGCCAGAGGGACCTTTGTGAGGTCGCTGGCGCGGGCCGGATAGGCCAGCCGAAAACGCCCGCGCGCCGGATCGGGCTCCGGCGGCGTCGGGGGCGTGACGGCCATGCGCTTCGGCGAGAAGGCCAACCGGCCGCCGCCCTTCATCACCGTCATCGGATGGTGGGCGACGGAGATCGAGCCGGAGCCGCCGGAAAAGATGTGCTCCTGGTAGAGGAAGGGATGACCGTCGCGCAGCGTGAAGACCTTGTCGATGGTGGCGCCCATTACCTTGCGGCGTAGCCGGAACACCGCGCGCCAGCCGCCGGCAATGGCGCCGTTCTCGACGATGTCCCACTGACTGTTGGCCGGCCAGCCATGCAGGGGCGCGACCTCGACGTCGCTGGTGGAGAATGGCGCGCAAAGGAAATCGCCGGACAGGCGGACCGTGCCTTCGGGCAGGGTTTCCGGCAGGCTCTCGCGCGGCGAACCGACCCAGGGCGCGCGATGCAGGGGTTTCAGAACGCGGCCGTCGGCTTCGATGTCCATGGCGGCGATATGGCCGACCGCGAGATCGAGCGAGACCGAGATGCCTTTTGCGCCGATGGTGAGCGTGTCCATGAATGTCTCCCGCGAATCTTTGCGCAAGAAAAGCCTGTTCGATGGAGCGCGCGCAAGCGGAGCGACCAGCATTTTGCATCACCGCGTTTGCGCCCTGTGAAATCCCATAGCGGCAAGGGGTGGGGATGGCAAAGTGGGGACGCGCCGGTGTGTCTGAAAAGCTGCAAAACCTGGGCAAATGCTTTGCTGTGCGCGTTAACCAGTTGGACGCGGCGGATGGGTTACGTTAGCTTTCGCCGCGTCTCAGCAACAGCTTTAGAAACATCTTGCCCCGTCCCTTCCCCTTCCTCCAGAAACTCATCGCCATATTGGCATTGCTCGCGCCGGTTGCCGGCTGCACCACCACGCCGCCGGAAAGCGTGCTGGCCGTGCCGGCGCAACCGCAGAAATATGCGGCGATCGTGGTCGACGCTTCGTCCGGCAAGACCCTGTTCGAGGTCAATTCGAGGTCGCAGCGCTATCCCGCGTCGCTGACCAAGATGATGACGCTCTACATGCTGTTCGAGGCGCTGGAGTCCGGCCGCGTCACCAAGGAAACGCGGATCCCGGTTTCCGATCACGCCGCCTCGCAGCCGCCGACGAAACTGCGTTTCCGACGCGGCGAAACGATCGACGTCGATTCCGCCATCCGCGCCATGGTGGTGAAGTCTGCCAACGACGTGGCGGTGGCCGTGGGCGAATATCTGGGCGGCGGCTCAGAGGACCAGTTCGCCGCCATGATGACCACCAAGGCGCGCTCGCTCGGCATGACCGGCACCAGTTTCCGCAATGCATGCGGCCTGCCCGACGACGGCCAGGTGACCACGGCGCGCGACATGGCGGTGCTGGGCATGGCGCTGGAGCGCCGCTTCCCGCAGCATTTCCACTATTTCTCCGAAAGCGACTTCATGTTCCGCGGCCGGCTGGTGCGCGGCCACAACGACATGCTGGGACGGGTGCGCGGCGTCGACGGCATCAAGACCGGTTACATAAGAGCTTCCGGCTACAACATCGTCACCTCCTACAATGCCGACGGGCGGCATCTGATCGTGGTGGTGATGGGTGCCGATACCGCGCGCCAGCGCAACGATCATGTCGAGGCGCTGATCCAGCGCAGCCTGGGGCCGACGACCGCCGATGCAACCCAGCCCCGGCTGATGTATTCCGGGCAGCAGCCGGCCTCGCCACTTCCCCAATTGCCGCCGCCGGACTCGGCTTTGCCAGGGCTGCCGCCGCCGGGTTCGGCGACGCCTGCGTCGACGCTGCCGGCATCCGATCTGCCGTCGGCGGATCTGGCCTCGCCCAGTGCGCCGCTGCTGCCGACGCAATAGACAAGGCCAACAGGCGCGCCTCCTTGAACGACGGCGAAGCCGTTCCTTCGTCATTCCAGGGCGAAGCAGGAGCGAAGCTCCGTCGCGGAGACCCTGGAATCCATGCCGTGACCTATGAGCGATCCCACGGTGCAGACCTGATGCGAAAGGCAGCGCAGGCTGCTCTGCACCGTTGTATTCTTCGGCTGGCGTAACGGCATGGATTCTAGGGTCTGCGCGACGCTTCGCGTCGCTCCGCCCTAGAATGACGAACCGAAAGTGGCTCGCCGCCCTATCCGTAGACCCTACCGAACCACCAGCACGGGGATCTCCGTCAGCGACACCACTTCCGCCGTCTGGCTGCCCAGAACCAGGCGGCCGATGCCGCGGCGGCCGTGCGAGGCCATGACGATGAGGTCGCTGCCTTCACTGGCCGCAACCTCGAGGATCGCTTCGGCGGGCGTGCGGTTCTCGATATGGATGCCCTTGGAGGCCACGCCCTTCGCATCGGCCTCGGCCTTGCATTTGTCGAGCAGCTCGCTTGCATATTTGCGCGCGCTTTCCTCGTAATTGACCAGTTCGTCGGCGGCGACGTAGCCGGCCATGGCGCCGCCCCAGGCCAGCGCGGGGAACTGCTCGGAGACAGTGACGAAAGCCACGGTGGCGCCGAGGCCCTTGGCCAGCTCCAGCCCGTGTGCGACGCCCTTCTGGGCCAGTTCCGAGCCGTCGGTGGCGATCAGGATTTTCTTGTACATGGTGGCTACCCCTCATTTGCGGGGCGATGCGCGCCCCAATTGGCGGGAGCCTGAACGATCAGGCCTGATTTGGATATAGTCAGCCTATCAGGCCAGCCACAGGGGCCAGTTTGATCTGGATCAAGGCCAGCCGGCGGAGACGATTGCTCCAGGGGAGATCGGATAATCGCGAACGGCGCTCTCCCTCTCATCTCGACTTCGCCGAGCCGAGACGGAGCGGGGCAGCGCCGACCTATGCAATTGCGTGTGGCGGCTGGCGACGCCTCTCACCTTTCCACCCAATCACAAGAACTTGTTCGGTCACACGGGATTCACACTCAGCATGGATATGCTGCGCCGGCTTGGCGTATCGTAACCGCAAAGCCCGCGAACAGGAGCACCGACCATGGCAGGCGACCCGAAGGCGTCCGCGCAAGTCCAGGCCGACAACGAGAACGACATCGCCGGCGAATATCTCGAGGCGGAGACCGTGCCGGAGGATGCGCAAGCCGCCGCCGACGAGATCCTCGAGGCGCCGGAAGTGCCGGATTCCGAACCGCATGTGCCCGGCCGGATCAAGCCGAAGAAAAAACCCTCGGCGATCAGCGGCAGAAAGTTCCGCAAGCGCGACCTGGTGCGCGTCGATGATCTGAGGCCCAGCCTCGCCGACCGCATCCGTTCCGACCATCCAGACCTGCCGCGCGGCGCCCGCATCAGCCGCGAGGAGCTCGGCCGCTACCGCATGCGCTACATGGAGGAATTGCTGCAGCAGGAGCACGGCGAATTCTCCGAGCTCGACCGCCAGGTGGTGGAATCGATCGCCAGGCAAGACACGATCTCGGAAAACTCGGAAGAGGAGTTCGAGGAGCACCGCTCCTTCGCCGACCGCGTCTCCGACAGCATGGCCGAGTTCGGCGGCAGCTGGTGGTTCCTGATCTCGTTCGGCGGCGTGCTGCTGATCTGGATCGGCATCAACCTGATCGCCGGCCTGGCGCACGCCTTCGACCCCTACCCGTTCATCCTGCTCAACCTGATGCTCTCCTGCATCGCCGCCATCCAGGCGCCGGTGATCATGATGAGCCAGAAGCGGCAGGAGGCCAAGGACCGGCTGCGCTCCTTCAACGACTACCGGGTGAACCTCAAGGCCGAGCTCGAAGTGCGGCACCTGCACGAAAAGCTCGACTACCTGATCTCGCGCCAATGGCAGCGCCTGGCAGAAATGCAGCAGATGCAGCTCGACGCCATGCACGAGCTGGCCGGGGCGAAGAAGCAGAAGCGGGCGACAAGGGCGGTGCGGAGGAAGACGGCGAAGGTGCCGGCGGAGGGTTGAGGCCGAAGAGCTCGCGTTCCTCGCCCCCACAAAGTGGGGGTCCGAAGGACAAGCGAGACCTGCGGCTCGCCCCGGAACGGAGGCTCGACGAAATCGAGACGGAGAAGGGGGCGCCATCTCCGATGGCCTATCGGTCGGACAATCGACCCATCACAGGCCGCCGCACAATCGCCAATTGGCCGTTGAAGCTAGGTGCGGCTTCCGCTAAGAAGCCGTGGCTGGCCGGCTTACCGGCTGGTTCGTTTTCCGGTTTCCGGGAAGCACCCGTAGCTCAGCTGGATAGAGCGCTGCCCTCCGAAGGCAGAGGTCACAGGTTCGAATCCTGTCGGGTGCGCCAAATTATCTTTCTATTTCAATCGGTTACGCCAATTCTGACTTACCTTGCTTGCCTGGAGACTGCCCACGCAACCAACAGGGCTCTCTTTCCGCTGCTTTCGTGGAGCAAAGGTCGCGTAATCATCGTTCGGATGACGTGCCCGGCACTGATTCCACGGAAAGCGGTTGCTGAGTCCTGCCCACAAAAGCAGCGCTCAAGTGTGTTTGGTCTGTCGAGGAGCTTGGGCGGCAGTTCCGGCAGAGGCGGTCAATTGGGCTAAAGCGCGTCGCGCTGAAGCGGATTCAGGCGACGCGCTTTTAAGCCTTTGTTTTCATGCATGTCGTTATCGCAAACCGCTGCACACTTTTGCGCGACATGCATTAGCTTTGGCCGGCAATAGACCTCAGAAGACGGCGATCACCTCAACAGCGCCATCGTCCTGTCGACGGCGCTGGGGAAGCCGTTCAGCGAGAGCGCCAGATTGGTCTCCTTGCCGCCGTCCGCGACCACCTTGACCTTGAGGCTTTTGCCGTCGCGCAGGCTCGCCAATGTCTCGGCGTCGAAACTTAGATCGACGAGGCAGCCGCCGGGCAGGCAGGTGCGGAAGCGCAGCGGCGGCAGGGCCGGGCCGTCATCGATCTGAAGTGTTACCCCTTGGTCCAGCGCCAGGCCGAACGGCAGCACCAGCGTTCCCTGGACGGCCTCGCCGGCCGGGCGCAGTTCCATCGCCAGCACGCGCTGGCGCGACTGGCTGTCGGTCTGTTCCTGCGACAGCGCGCAGACCTTCACATTGGCGCCGTTCTGGGTGGCGAGATTGCACGAGACGGTCCAGTCGCCATGCCCTTCCCTGAGCGAGGTCGCCCCGCCTGGGAGGGCTGCCGTGTCTTGCGCGAAAGCGGCCGCAAGAGAGAGCAGGCTTGCGGCGATCAGCGTGGCATATCCAATTCGGCTGTTTCGTATCATCTCGTTTCCATCTCTCAAAAAGTCGGACCGCCCAGAAGGCGAACGACGAATGCGAACGACAGAGAATGCGCATTTCCGCGCGCATTCTGATTGCTCAACCCGGGCTGTGCCCGATGCCTCGTCGGCGTTGCTACCAACGCACGCTGAAGCCGAGCTTGCCGCTGATGACATTGCTGTCGCCGAAGCTCGCCAGGCTGGTCTTGGCGAGCGCCTCGCCATAGACCGAATACTTGCCGTCGCCAAAGTCGAGCGAGCCGCCGAGGCCGACGCCGCCCCAGAACTTCTGGTTCTGGCTGGAAAGCTTCACGCCCGAGACATCGACATCGGTGCCGTCGAGGAAGTCGTAATAGAGGTTGGCGATGCCGTAGACATGCGCCCGGCTTACCTGGCCGGCGCTGTCGGCCCACTGGTCCTCATAGTCGGCCGATATGCCGAGCCGGCCGATCAGGTTGTCGCCGCTGCCGGGCGACACGACGGTGCCGAACGGATCGGTGAACTTGTCGAAGTCGGCCGCCGAGTAGGAAAGTTGCGCCTGCGGGGTCAGCGACCAGTTGGAGCGCAGCGCGATCTTCTGCCCGCTCTCGATGCTCAAGCCATAGCCGAAGCCGTTGTTGCCATCGGCAAGCTTGCCCAGCACGGCCGAGTTGATGTCGCTGTCATACCAGGTCGCCTGGGCCTGCGTGTCGACGTAGAAGCCGCTGTTGCCGAACCAGGTCAGCGTGCCGCCAACGCCGTAGCCGGTGGCCGAGATCGAGCCCGTGCCGAAGCTCGACGCGACATCCGACGAGACGGTGCCGTAATGGACGGTGATGCCGCCCAACAGGATGCCGGCCTCGCTCTCATGCAGCAGGCCGTCGACACCGGCGTTGAGCTTCCACGTCGTCACGTCGTAATCGGTGCCGGTGGTCGAGGTCTTCGGCTCGAACTTGCCATGCGCGGCATCGATGCGGGCCCAGATGGCGCTGCCGTCGACCGGACCCTGGCCGGGCACGTCCGCGCCTTGCGGCGTCGCGCCTTCGCCCCAGGTCCGGTTGCCGGTGCGCTGCTGCAAGGTGCCCAGTTCATTGAAGCTCTGCAGCACGCCTTCATAGGCCTCGTAGAGCGGCGTGCTTGGCGCATAGAGCGGACCGGTCTGGTTGATCAGCGTCGAGCGCAGATACCAATCGCCGTCGGCCGGCGTGCTCACCCCGTTCTTGTAGAGCCGGTAGGCGTAAGCGCCGCCGACCACGGCCTGGTCGCCTTGGAAGACATAGTCGCCGGCAAGCGTGAAGGTGCCGGCCGAGCTGCCGTCGATGTCGACGATCTTGATGCCTTCGCTGGTCTGCGCGCCCGCGCCGCCGACATTGGTGACCGCCAGGATGCCGGTGCCGGACGTGTTGCCATGCACCACCAGCCTGTCGGTCGTGGAGGCATCGCCGTCGAGCGCGGCATTGATGAGGATCTTGCCGCCATTGCCGACATAGTCGCCGCTCACCGTCAGCACCGTGCCGGGTGCCGCAGCGCCAAGCCGCACCGCGCCGCTGTTGTCGAGCGAGGCAACCGTCTGGTCGAAGCCGGCAAGGTCAAGCGTGCCGCCGGAGGCGACGGTGAAGGCCGAACTGGAGCTGAGCACGTTTGTCGCGCCCGCGGCCAGTGTGCCCTGCTGGACAGAGGTGGATCCCGAGAAGGCCGAGCCAGCGGCTGTCAGGACAAGCGTACCATCTCCTGCTTTGTTGAACGCGCCCGATCCGGTCAATGCCCCGTTCAGGGTCAAGGTGGTACCGGCGTCGGCCGAAATCGTGCCCTGGCCGAGGAAGTCGATGGCGCGGTCGCTGGCGAAGCTGGCGGTGGTGTTGAGCGTGCCGCCGTTGAAGGAGAGCCCGCCGGCCGCATCGCCGAGATTGGCATCGGCCGAGACCCTGAGCGTGCCGCCATTGATGGCGGTGCCGCCGGTGTAGCTGTTGGTGCCGGTCAGCACCAGCGTTCCGGCATCCGTCTTGACGAGCTGAGCATTGCCGGTGAGCGCGGAGGCGATCGTCGCCGTGTAGCCTGCGCCGGCACTGGTGCCGTCGCCGACCCGGATCGTCGACTGCGCGCCGACCAAGCCAATGTCGCCGCCCTGAATGACATAGCCGTCGGTCGAGAACTGCATGCCGGCGGCCGTCACCTGGCCGAGCCCGTTGTCCACCGTCACCGTGCCGGCCTGGCCGGCGAAGATGGCGAAGGCGCCGTCCGAATAGGCTGCGTTGATCGACCCGGTGTCTTCGGTCCAGTTGTCGTTGCCCAAGGAGCTCTGCCAGGTGCCGCTACCGCCATCGACCGTGCCGTCGAACTTCGGACCGGCATCGCCGTCCCAGTAGTTCAGGTTCAGCCCTTGCGTGTTGACGAGGTTCACCTGATGATCGACGGACGTCTGCACGAAGTAGTTCGAGGATGGGATGGAGCCGACGGACAGGCCGTTGTTGGTCAAGGTCCCGCTGTAATCGAACACGCGGTAGATGCCGGGGCCGAAGGTGCCGCCTGGCGAGACAGTCACATTGAGCGTGCCGGCGAGCGTCAGATTGCCGCCTACGGTGGTGAGGTCGTTGAGCGCGCCGCCCGCGACATTCGCCTGGCCGAAGCTGTAGTTGAGGATCGAGCCGCCGGAGAGCGTCAGGTCGCCGGCGATCGCCAGCGTGCCCGGCGTGGCGTCGGCAGAGCCGGGCGACAGGGTCGCGCCGTCGGCAACCGTGACATCGCCGCCGATCGAGCCCTTGCCGCCAAGC